>CAYGLM010000019.1:0-15493 GCA_964350915.1 uncultured Gammaproteobacteria bacterium
GATGGCGGTGGTAATTTGAGTTTATAAGACAGCTTCGTCTTTTGGGCGGAGGTAATTTTAGTTTTTAACTGGCTCACAATTAAATATTTTTTAGATAAGAAAAAAAGCTATCTGTGAAGATAGCTTTTTGCTTTGTTTGTATACGAGAGCAATTCTTATGCTCTCAATCGATTCTGATGCCGATAGCGGCTGCGACAGCGGTCGTAATCTGCTAAGCGGCTCATTCGCCGATTTCTCGGTCCACGGAGATGTTTTTGGAACCGGCAGGATCCGCGCCCGTGACGGAAGCGACATCTTAGTCGCTTTTTTGGAGTGCTCGCTGGAGCTTTCTTGGCTGGAGCTTGCTCTGTTCTTTCTTCCGTCATCTGAGAGGCGAAAGTCGTAACACTCGTTGCTGGCTCGTAAGAGACAGGAACCGGAACCTCGGCTATAACCGGAACTTGGATTTGAGTTTTTGCTACAATCGTTTCTTGAAGCACGAGACTCCAGCCCTGGGGAAGTTCTAAATGGCCAAATAGGCCGGAGAACATTCCATTTGTACAGGCGCTTCTAAACCAGCGCCGAGAAATTTGTCCATTCTGATTTTTGACTTTAGTCAAACAAATGCTCTCTCCCGGCTTAAGCCAAACTTCTCTCCAAACTCCGTCAGCAAAATTCATAGTAACACTAATCTTTTGTGGACCAGATGTTCTTTTTAAATAAAGCCTTTGGACATCTAGAATTTGAAATCCCGGCTCAAGAGTCTTGGCGATCTCTTCAACAACTTCAGCCATTGGGGCTTCAGTCAAATTCGGACCGACCGGCGGATAATTATCCGGGTCGTGTTTTTTTTCTTGCGCCAGTCTCCGCCATCTTTCACCGAAAATAAACGCTGGTAGAAGTGCTAATAGCCATAAATGGCGAGAGCGCTTCTTACTTTCTTCCGGCGAGGCCTCATTGACCTTAACCGCGAATTCATCTGCTGAATTCTTAGTCCGCATGTTTTCCAAGAGACGAGCCTTCTCATTCGCCTCAGCTTCTTGTAAGCCTCGGCTTACGCAATCCCAAATGCAGTCATAACGACCATTTACTGGAGCACTGGCCCGCATTTCAATCACGCCGTAATCGGTCTGCACCAGCACAAGTTCTCCTGGCTGGATTACATTCGGGTCAGCAAAGCGACCCTGGTTTAATCTTAATGAGGCACTAAAGGCTTCGGCCTGAGTTAATCCTGTGCTAACTTTGGCGCTGGCTACTGCATAAAGCAATAAAACGGCGACTGCAATTACTATCAGTCGCAAAATTATTCTTTGATTAGTTGTCATCTTTTGGGCCCCTCCATTGGCCCTATTTTTGTTAAAGTTCTTGATTCTTTCTGTCTACATTATAGCATATTTTAATAGATTTGTCAAGATAAAGAAAAAAGCCTTCGGTTAGGAAGGCTTTTGGGTTATGATTGAGGCAAGGCGATGAGTGCTAGTAAATCTCTAATAATAGTCAAAATTTTGACCAAAATTTCGGTAGCAATATCAGATGCCTCAGGAGGAACAAGCCACTTCAAGGCGATTATCACTAGGAGAATCGCGAGAAAGCCGTTAAATAGTCTAAACATAGGTTTAGGCTCTTAGGGGCGAAGAATTAGTCTCTTCTTGCCCCCGACAATTACTTGCCGCCGGCGGTTGTTCCTATATATCTTTATAATGAACTGTTAATATTATAGCACATTTAAAAATATAAGTCAATAGCAAATATTGGGGCGGCGGGAGAAGGCTGGCTAGGCGTTAAATAAATGATTATGTTATACTGCTAATATCGATTAAAGATATTTTGTTAATAAAATTAATTTTTTACTTATGCGCCCTAAATTGTATTTACGCATTTTGCAAATTGGACTCATCGCTTCTTTGTTTTTTGTCCTCTTTGTTTTTAAAGGCCTGCTTTTTCCTTACATCAGTTCTAAGCAGTTGTCTTTTAATATTTTAATGGAAGTTCTCGCGGCTCTTTGGTTGGTGTTTATTTTGCGCTACCCAGCTTATCGGCCCAAACTTAATTTAATCGCTTACGGTCTCGTCGCTTACTTCGCTGTTATTCTTTTGTCTAGTTTTACTGGTGTCGATTTTAACTTGAGTTTCTGGGGTGACGTTGAGCGTATGCTTGGCTTCTTTCATCTTTTTCATTTCTTAATTTTCTTCTTCATTCTGATTACAGTTTTTCGAACTTGGGAAGAATGGCGAGTTTTACTAGCCGCTTCGGTGGGTGCGGCGATGATAGTTAGTCTGATTGGCTTGTTTGGTAAAAATCCTTATAGCACAATTGGTAATACCGCCTATGTTAGTGGCTATTTAATTTTCAATATTTTCTTCGCTGTTATTTTATTTTTTCGCTCTCGCGAATCTTGGCGTTACGCTTTTCTGGTTCCGCTTCTTGTTATGCTCTGGCAATTTAAAAATATGCGCACTTCGGGCGCGATTATTGGTTTAGCGGTCAGTTTATTTTTGATGGCGGTGATTATTGGTTTCTTACATGAACAGAAAAAAATTAGGTTGTGGATTTTATCCGCCGCCGCCGCTGCGCTTATTGTTGTTGTCTTTGTTTTTTCACAGCAGCAGTCTAGTTGGTTTCAAAATAGTTTCTTGCGCAATTTGACGACCCAGAAAACAACTTTCCAAACTCGTCTTTTATCCTGGGAAGGGGCTTGGCGCGATTTCGACAATCATCCGCTACTTGGTACCGGCTTCGGTAATTACGGCATTATTTTTGATCGCCAGTTCCAGCCTGAATTCTTTAATTATGATCGCGTAGAGACATATTTTGACAGGGCACACAATAACTTAATTGATATTGCTTCTACTACTGGTTTGGCTGGACTTTTAACTTATTTGAGTATTTTCGTCTTTGCTTTGATTTACCTTTTTCGCCAACTGAAAGCGGGCGGATTTAAGATTGGCGACGGCCAGCCGCAGGGTAGGCGAAATTTGGAAATAGTTATTTTAATTGGTTTGATGGCGGCATATTTCGTGCAGAATTTAGCAGTCTTTGATTCTTTCGTTACTTACATTGCGCTAATGGTAATGCTTGGCTTTATTATTTGGTTGCCGGTGGAAAAAGAGTTAGCAATCTCTGATCCAGAAGAAGAAGAAGAACCAGCTGCTTGGCTTTCTGGAGCGCGCGAGGGCTGGGCTTTAGTTATTGTTTTTATAATTGCCTGGATTTGTATTTCTACTTTTAATCTTAGGCCCTGGAAGATGCTTAACGGTGTGATTATGGGCTACTCCCAGATTGTTGTTGGCCGAACTGTTGATGGCCTTGAATCATTTAAGACTAGTTTAACAGGAACGCCGCTAGATCGTGATGGTCGCGCGACTTTAATAAATTTAGCCGCGGCTAATCCTATTCTTTTTACATCGTTACCGGCAGAATCAATGTTGGAAACTTATGAATATGTTTTAGATTTAGCTCATCAAAATTTGCTCTATAATCCGAAAGATAATCTCTTTCAATTACAGTTGTCGCAGATGTATGATTTAGGTGCTCGTCTTTTTTACGAGGATGAAGCTAGGCGAGCTGAGTATTCAGCTAAGTCCTTGGAGTTTGCTGAACAGGCAATAGAATCCAGCCCGGGTCGCATCCCAGTTTATTTTTCTAAAGCTCAGTCTCTTTTGGTTCAAGAAAAATTAGATGAGGCAATCGCAACCTTAGAATATGCCGCTAGCTTAAATCCGGATTATCCCAACACTTATTGTCGACTAGGCCAGATGTATGGTTTAGCTGAAGACACCGATAAATCAATCGAGGCTCTATCTAAGTGTATAGACGGCGGGGCAGTCAACCAGCTGGGAAGTGCTAATTCTTTAATGGTAACGGCCTCTTTCTTGGTTGAGCAAGAAGCTTACGCTCAGGCTATTGTTGTAGTAGAGAAGTTGGTTGAATCTTATGACAAGGATCCAGAAATTTGGTTTAATTTGGCTAAACTATATTTGATGGTTGATGAGGAAGTGAAAGCTAAGATAGCGGCTAATCGGGCGATTGCTTTGGACCCGGATTTTGCGATTCAGGCTGAGTATCTCTTTGGGGCCGTTAATAGCGATTAAGATAGTGATCAAGTCCGAGCGTCGCTTGAACGGATAAGTTTTTACTGATTTCTTGACATTTATCTTAAATTAGTATATTTTTATTAAAGAGAGCCTGCTTTTCTCGCAGGCCCTTTTTAACTAATCATCATGCTTCCATAGGCCCTCGGGCTTTTAATTTCTTCCTTAAAATTATTAAATTTTAAGGCAGGGAAGCAGACGTAAAAAAGAAAAAAATATGAAAAGAACAGTAAGTATCGAAGAGATGCTGAAAGCCGGCATGCACTTTGGCCATCGGACTAACCGCTGGCACCCGAAGATGAAACCATACATCTTCACCGCTAAGAACGGAGTCTATATCATTGATTTGAATAAGACTCAGGTCAAGCTCAATGAAGCTTTGGACTTTATGTCCAAGATGATTGTCGAAAATAAGAGTATCTTATTTGTCGGCACCAAAAAGCAAGTAGCAGGACCAATGCAGAAGATGGCTACCGAAATTGAACAGCCTTATATTGTTGGTAAATGGCTCGGCGGTTATCTGACTAATTTTCCAGTTGTAAAAAAATCAGTTAAAAAATATCTTGATTTATTAGAAAAGAAAGATTCTGGTAAATTAGAAAAATATACTAAAAAAGAGCGCTTAGAGTTTGATCGCGAAATCGCTAAATTAAAAGAGCGTGTTGGTGGACTTACTAGCTTGACTAAGTTGCCTGACGTTTTATTTGTTTGGGATATTAAAGAAGAAGAAACGGCTGTTAAGGAAGCTATCCAAAAAAATATTCCAATTGTCGCTATTTGCGATACTAATGTTAATCCAGAGTTAGTGAATTATCCGATTCCGGCTAATGATGACGCCACTAAAACTATTACTTTAGTTATGAGCCTAATTAAGGATGCCGTCCTTGAGGCTAAGAAGAATTTAAAGAATTAAATTAAGCTTTGATAGGCGCCGAAAAAGGCGCCTTTCCGGCTTTTACTTAACAATATGGAACTAATAAAAAAATTACGCGATTTAACCGGCGCTGGCATGGTTGACTGTCAGAAAGCTTTAAAAGAAGCCGATAATGATTTAGACAAGGCGGTTGATATTTTGCGTAAGAAAGGCATTGCTAAGGCAGCTAAGCGAACCGACCGTGAGACCAACGAGGGCGTTATTAAAGTTGCCGTTAATGCTGATGGTAGCGAAGGTTATGTTTTAGAACTTAATTCTGAAACCGACTTTGTTTCTCGTAACGAAAAGTTCCAGGCTTTTGCTGATGAATTATTGGAGGTAGTTAAATCGGCGAAACCGGCTGATTTAGAAGCTTTATTAGCTTTACCGATGCAAGGACTAACCGTTGCAGATGCTGTGAATAATTTGAGCGGTACTATTGGTGAAAAGATGGGTATCAAGCGTTTTGAGATTTTAAGTGGCGCTACAGTGGCCGCTTATTCTCATTTGGGCGGTAAAATTGGTGTTTTGGTTGCTCTTGATCAGCCAGGAAAAGGTGAAATCGCTACGGACGTTGCTATGCAAGTGGCCGCAGCTAATCCTAAATATTTAGTTCCGGCTGAAGTTTCTGCTGCCGAGATGGATAGGGAAAAGGCTATTTACAAAGAACAGTTGCTTAAGGAAGGTAAGCCTGAGGCGATGGTAGAAAAAATTGTTGAAGGCAAAATGGGTAAATATTATTCCGAAGTTTGCTTGACTGAACAGGAATTTATTAAGGATGATAAAAAGAAAATCAAAGATATCCTGGGCGGAGCGCAGATCAGCGGATTCGTAAGATACTCTCTTTAAGCGAGCTGGATAAAGATTCAATTATGAGAATCATCCAAGTACAGTTCGCCCCTTGGGACAAGGTGTATAATTTTTCTTCGGCCGGGCTAGAAATAGCTTTGGGTGATTATGTTATTGTAGAAACGGAAATGGGCCGGGAACTAGGCAAGGTTGTTGGCTGCCCAGGAAACGACGCTGAAAAAATTACGGTCCATGAGAATAATGGTAAGGAGGGCGATAAAGAAGGTGGACGAGAATTAAAGCCAGTGTTGCGACTAGCTGATTTTTCTGATATTGAACGTGTCGCTAATGAGAACAAGAAAGAAGAGGCTTTATCTTTTTGTCGGGAGTCAATTGAAAGATTGGGTTTGCCGATGAAGTTAGTTGATGTTAATTTTTCTTATGAAGGCAATAGAATGAACTTTGCATTTATTGCTGATGGCCGGGTTGATTTTCGTGATTTAGTTAAAGAATTAGCCGCTCGTTTTAGCGCCAATATCCGTTTGACACAGATTGGCACTAGGGATGAAGCTAAGGTCATGGGTGACTGTGGCCCTTGTGGACGTGGTCTTTGTTGTCGGGAATTCTTATGCGAGTTTTCTTCTATTACTTCAGAAATGGCGGAAACTCAACAGGTTGTTCATCGTGGTTCAGAAAGAATCTCGGGAATGTGTGGTCGCTTAATGTGTTGCTTATCATATGAATACGAAGGCTATAAAGAGTTAGCCGGGCAGTTGCCACCGATTGGCACTAAGGTTAATGTTGATGGAATTAGGGGTTCTGTCTGTGGACATCATATTTTAAAACAGACAGTTGATGTTCGTATTCCGGCGGAAAGACCTGATGAACGCGATGTGACCATAGAAGTTGATATCAATCGTCACAAAAACAAAGAAAAACCAGTCAAGAAAAGAAGACGTTAAAAATTCAGATATTTAAGAAGCCGCCCCCATTAAGAGGGGCGGTTTTGTTTTAGGATTTTCTCTTTTTATGCTATAATAATTTAAGTTAATCTTAATTTAATTTCATAATTTATGAAGAAAATAAATGTGGCCATCAATGGCTTTGGGCGTATTGGACGCGCTTCCTTAAAGATCATGATTGATCGTTTTCCAAGTATTAATATCGTAGCCGTTAACGACTTAACTGATCCTGCTACGCTTGCGCACCTTTTGGAATTTGATTCTTGTTACGGCCGCTATCATCATAAGGTCAGTTCTACTAAAGATTCGATTACCGTTGGTACCATGAAGTTTCCAGTTTTGTCAGTTAAGGACCCGAGTGAATTGCCTTGGGCAGAACTGAAGGTTGATGTGGTCTTAGAATGCACTGGACGTTTTCGTACTCAGGAAGAACTTGGACTACACTTAAAAGCTGGCGCTAAAAAAGTTATTCTATCTGCTCCAGCTAAGAAAGGTGGCGCGAAATCTATTGTTATTGGGGTTAATGAAAAGAAACTAAACAAGAACGATGATATTATTTCCTGCGCTTCCTGTACGACTAATTGTTTAGCACCGGCAACGGCGGTAATTAAAGAGAATTTCGGTATTAAGAAAGCCTTAATGACCACTATTCACGCTTATACGGCTGATCAGAATTTAGTTGATGGTCCACACAAAGATTTGCGTCGTGCTCGTGGGGCCGCTATCAATATCGTGCCGACTACGACTGGAGCAGCCGCGGCGACCTCAGAGGTCATTCCTTCGCTTAAAGATAATTTTGACGGCTTAGCCGTGCGTGTTCCGACCCCAGTTGGTTCTTTATGTGATGCCGTTTATCTTTTGAATAAAAAGACAACGGTTGAAGCGGTTAATAAGGCTTTTAAAAAAGCCGCCTCAGGCAAGCTTCGCGGAATTATGGAAGCCTCTAGTCGCGAGCTAGTTTCCACTGATATTATTGGCAATCCGCACAGCGTCATTATCGACTTGTTATCGACTAAAGTAGTGGGCGGTGACTTACTGAAAGTAATTTCCTGGTATGACAACGAATGGGGTTATTCTCAGCGCTTGGTTGAACTAGCAGTGATGGCTGCTAAAAATATTAAAAAATAATTAATCATTAACGATATAATTATATGAGATTAAAAAATAAAGTCGCCGTGGTAACCGGCGCTGCTTCTGGAATTGGCAAGGCGATTGCCGACTTATTCGTAGCTGAGGGCGCGAAAGTAGTTTATTCTGATATTCATGATAATCCTACGGATTTATCTTTGTCCGAGGAGGCTGCGATTTATGTAAAATGCGATGTTTCTAGCCGCGCCGAAGTCGCCGCTTTACTGAAAGCAACAACTGATAAATTCGGTAGTTTAGATATTATGGTTAATAATGCTGGCATTGGCACTTTGGGTGGCATTATGGATGTGACTGATGAGGTTTGGGATAAGACCATTAAGGTTAATCTCTACGGAGTTTTTTACGGCTCTCAACTCGCTGCTCAGATTATGAAAGAGAAAGGAGTTAAGGGTTCAATTATTAACCTGAGTTCTATTTTGGGCACCGTAGGCATGGCTAGTACAGTTTCTTATTGTGCTTCTAAGGGCGGAGTAGTGCAGTTGACTCATGCTGCTGCCATAGATTTAGCGCCTCATGGTATTAGAATTAATGCTGTCGCTCCAGCTTTTATTGCCACTAAAATGACAGAAGGAGTTTTGGGCGATGAGGGCTTCAATCAGATGGTTAAGATGAATACGCCTTTAGGTTATGTGGGCGAACCAAATGATATTGCTTACGCCGCTCTATATTTAGCAAGTGATGAATCTAAGTATGTTACTGGCGAAGTGATTCATGTTGATGGTGGCTGGACGGCGCGCTAATAATTAAGAGTGACTAAAAATATTTGTTAAATTAAGTGAAAAATATTTAAGCATGAAGAAAGCAGAAAATATCATCGACATTATCGAAGAAGCTGCCTTGGTTGGTCGGGGCGGAGCGGCTTTTCCAGTGGCCAGGAAATGGCAACTAGTTAAGACAGCTTTAAAAAAACAAAGCCAGGGATATATAGTCGTTAATGCCGCTGAAGGTGAACCAGGAGTAAAAAAAGACGCTTGGCTTTTAGATAATGAAGCCGAGTCCGTTATTCACGGCGTTGATTTAGCTCATCGTTTTTTAGGAGTTGATAAAGTAGAAGCAATATATTTTTTTCTCAGTAAATCCTATCACCGCGCTTATAGTAAAAAGATAGAGGCGGCTTTAGCGGCGAAGAAATTCGGAGCGATTAAAAAGAAGTTTCATTTCTTTTTTAAACCCGAGCAGCCTTCTTATATTTGCGGTGAAGAAACAGCGACGCTTAATATTATTGAGGGTAAGCGGGCCGAGCCGCGTTTGAAACCGCCTTTTCCAACTGAGAAAGGGTTGTTTAACAAGCCGACTTTATTGCATAATGTAGAAACATTTCAAAATATTAGTTTAGCTCAGCGCGGTTTATATAAAGGTCAGCGTCTTTATACTTTAGCGGGAGCAGTTAAACATCGAGGGGTGTTTTCTTTGCCGGCTATTTTAAGCACAGAAGAAGTTTTGCGCGCGACTGGCAATTATCCAGATTTTGATTTCTTTGTTATTACCGGCGGTGAAGTTTGCGGCGAAGTGCTGCGCTCTGATCAGTTGGCGGCACCAGTTGAGGGTTCGGGCTTAGTGTTGGTTTATGACCGTAAGAATACCGATGGTAATAAACTTTTACAGCGTTGGTTAAGATTTTATGAACAGGAAAGTTGTGGCGCTTGTTCAGCTTGTCGCGAAGGTTCTTATCGTTTGCGTGAATTGCATGATACGCCGGGATATGATAAAGAAATGTTTGCCGCTCTTTTAGATAATTTGGAAGAATCTAGTCTTTGCGGACTTGGCCCCTCCTTACCATTAACGGTTAAAAGTTATTTGGAAAACATTCAATCAGATAAAGCCTAGTTGGTAACGAACAATTTTTAGCAAATTACAACGCGTAATTTAGGAATTAATTTAATAAACAATAATATGGAAAACACTCAACAAGCAGTCGGCCAGTACAGCAAGCCCAAGTTAACGCCGGCTATTGAAATGTTTGAAAACGCGGTTAAAGCTTGGCGCCAGCATTTGCGTCAATTCTTGTTAATTTATTGGGAAGGATTAAGATTGGCCCTTATTCCTTTTGGCGTGCTTTTGTTATTAGCGGCCTTGAATTTTATTGTTTTTAAGGAAGGAAATACTCCGGACAACTTTAAACCATTAGTGGCCTTATTGACGATTGCGTCGACTTTGGCGGCGCTCTACTTTATGATTAGAGCCTATATGGCAATCT
Organism: uncultured Gammaproteobacteria bacterium; assembly: GCA_964350915.1. Lineage (GTDB taxonomy): Bacteria > Patescibacteriota > Patescibacteriia > Patescibacteriales > UBA12465 > UBA12465. The sequence goes on from CAYGLM010000019.1 coordinate 10,081, forward strand.
TTTTATTTATTAAGCACGGTCATAGCGGTGAGTCAAAAAAACTTTTTCAAGAAACTAATAAGTTGTTCTGGCCTTATATCGGTCTTTCGTTATTAACTGCCGTTTTAGTATTGCTTTGGATGTTGTTATTAATAATTCCTGGTATAATTTTTTCTGTTTTTTATTCTTGCGCTGTTTACGCCTTCTTCTTCGAAGATAAAAGAGGAATGGCCGCTATTAAGCGTAGTCGTCAGTTAGTTAAGGGATATTTTTGGCAAGTATTTGGACGCATAATGTTTTTATCCTTAATTGCTATTATTTTCATGTTCATTATTTCTCTGCCAGTAGCCTCTTTACCAAAAGAAAGCATCGGAGCAATGTTTTGGAATATTGTTACGCAAATAATCAGCTTTCTCGTTGGTCCTATTGCTCTATATTTCTCCTACTATATTTATAAAGATCTCGTTAAAATTAAGCAATAATGATTAAGATAAAACTTAACAATAAATCTTTATCAGTTTCTCCTGGTCAGACTATTTTAGAAATTGCTAAGGCTCAAGATATTAAGATTCCAACTCTCTGCCATCATCCCGATTTAGACGTCCGGGCTGGTTGTCGAGTTTGCGTGGTTGAAATTAAGGGCCGAGCTAAATTAGCAACTGCCTGCTCGACTGATGTAGAGGAGGGAATGGAAATATTTACTGATTCGCCTCGTGTGCAAAAGGCGCGCAATCTGAATATTGAGCTTTTATTTGCTTCTCATATTGAAAAGTGCGCTACTTGTACTTTACGTTTTGATTGCAGTCTGTTACAGCTTGCTCGCGATTATCGTATTCAGATTACACGTTTTCCTGACCGTAAAGGTCGTCGGAAAACTTTTAAATTTGCTAACGCGGTTGAAATAGACGGTACGCAATGTATCGACTGTAGTAACTGTATTGAAGCTTGTGATCGGCAGGGAATCAATTATTTGTCTTTAGAAGGAAATGGCGCTAATCAGGAAATTAAACCGAAACGTGATAAAGATCACGCTTGTATCTATTGTGGTCAATGTGCTAATGTCTGTCCGGTAGCGGCCGCTCAAGAGCAAAGCGAATGGCAACAAGTTGAAGCTGCTTTAAAAAATAAGAAGAAAATTGTCGTTGCTCAATTTGCACCAGCTGTGAGAGTTTCTATTGGCGAAGAATTCGGTATGCCATACGGCGTTAATTGCACTAAAAAAATAAATACAGCAATTACGCGCCTTGGTTTTAACCACGCCTTTGATATTAATTTCGGTGCTGACATTACTACCATGACTGAGGCGGAAGAGTTGATGGCAAGATTGGAGAGTAAAAAAGCAACTTTGCCGATGTTCACTTCCTGTTGTCCGGCTTGGGTTGCTTATGTTGAATTCTATCATCCAGAATTAATTCCGAATTTGACGACTGCGCGCTCGCCGCATATCCATAGCGCCGGGGCGATTAAAAGTTATTTTGCTAAGAATCATAAATTGAATGCAAAAAATATTGTTGTTGTTTCTATAGTTCCTTGTACTTCTAAAAAATATGAAGCTGCTCGACCAGAGCTTAAATTTCGTGGCCGTCCTTTAGTTGATCATGTTTTAACGACTAGGGAATTTGCTTTTCTTTTGAAAAAGAATGGTCTTGATCTTAAGACTATGCCCGATTCGGAAACTCACCCCGATTTTAATGATGGTTCGGGAGCGGCGGCAATTTACGGTGCTTCTGGCGGCGTGATGGAATCAGCTTTACGTACCGCCGCCTCTTTAGCTTGTGACTCTAAGAAAACGAAAAATAAGATTTGTCATAGTCGCTTAGAATTTAAGGAGGTCAGGGGCTTAAAAGGCTTGAAAGAAGCAGTAGTTAATTTAGCTGGTAAAAAATTAAAAGTTGGAGTGGTTAATGGTATTGGTAACTTTGAACGCATCTTGCCAAGATTGAAGGATTACCATTATATTGAAGTGATGGCTTGTTCAGGTGGATGTCTGGGTGGCGGTGGTCAACCTTTAATGACTACCGCAGCTATTCGTCGCAAACGTCTTGAGGGCATGTATGCGATTGATACTGGTAAGAAAGTGCGTCGAGCGCATGAGAACGGAGCGATGATTGAATATTATCTTTGGGCCAAGAAGAATAGGCTGGAAGCTAAATTATTACATACGCATTTCAAGAAAAAAAGTTAATAGAGTAAATCAGTTATGGATTTTTTTCAAGCTAGTATCATTTTTGCTTTTTTAGCAATGATTTGCTGGGGAGTTGGTGATTTTTTTACCCAGAAAACCGTTAGGCGTATTGGAGATTTCAAAGCTTTATTGTGGATAAATCTCTTGGGTGGTCTAGCACTCACCCCTTTTGTAATTAAAGATTTTCCCCTTATTTTTCAGGGCTGGAATCTAGTTTCTTTAATAATATTATCATTAATTCAGCTTGCTTACGGCTTATTTTTATTTAAAGCTTTTGATAAGGGAAAGCTTTCTGTTGTTGAAGTAGTGATGATTGGTGAACTCCCGCTGACTATAATCTTGGGATTGATATTTTTTGGCGAAAGGTTGAGTGGGTTGCAATTATTAGTGGTTATCGCTATTATCATAGGAGTTTTTTTGGTGTCTAAGTCACGCTCTACTTGGCGGGATAAGGTGCGCACTTTTTTCGGACGTCGCAAATTTGTTTGGGAAAAAGGAGTTATCATGGCAACCTTAGCAGTTTTATTTTCCGCGGCCTATAATTTTTTTACTGCCCTTAATTCCAGAGAAATATCCGCTTTTACTGCTGTTTGGTTTCCCTGGCTCTTAAGCTCCTTACTATTGTTAGTCTATGTTTTTTTCAAAGAAGACTTTAAAGGATTTCTTAAAACTAGTCGTAAATCTTCCCGAGTAATCATTACGGCCAGTTTACTCGATACTCTGGGTTGGCTGTTTTTCGCCCTTGCGGTTGTTAGTGAAGATTTATCTATCATTACCGCCATTGTTTCTGGTTACGCCGTCCTTTCTATGTTTTTAGGTGTTAGGTTTAATAAAGAAAAAATTGGCGGCTGGCAATATGCTGGGGCCGCCATAGTATTAACCGGCGCCATTGTTATGTCTTTCTTAATTTGAGTGTAATCAAAGACATTTCTATGTATTTATATTATGATTATCCCTTCTTTTGTTATTAATACAGTCCAGGCGCTTAAAGCCGCCGGATTTGAAGCTTATATCGTAGGTGGTTGCGTACGTGATTTTTTAATGAAAAAAGAGCCTAAAGATTGGGATATTACCACTAACGCTAAGCCGGAAGAAATTCTCGCAGTTTTCCCGGAAGGAAAATATGAAAATGATTTTGGCACGGTTATTTTACCGATTAGAGTTGAAGATGCGTTAATTGCTGTTTTAGAAATTACTACTTATCGTAGCGAACAAGGTTATTCCGACCGTCGTCATCCCGACATTGTTCGTTTCGAGGATAAGTTGGATAAAGATTTAGAGAGGCGCGATTTTACAATTAATGCTTTAGCGCTTGACCCAGAAAACCCAACAGAAGTAATCGATTATTTTGGTGGCCGCAAAGATATTAAAGCCAAAATTATTCGGGCCGTTGGCGAACCATCTGATCGTTTTAAGGAAGACGCTCTGCGGATGTTGCGGGCTGTTCGTTTTAGTTCGCAACTCGGTTTTTCTTTAGAGCCAAAAACTCAACGGGCTATCGTTAAATTAGCTGGTAGTTTAAAATTTGTTTCTAAGGAAAGAGTTCGCGATGAGTTTATCAAAATTCTCGCCTCAGATCGTCCCGCGGAGGGAATAATGCTGCTTCATGACTGTAAGCTTTTACAATATATTTTACCCGAGCTAGAGCAGGGAGTTACCGTCAAACAAGATAGGCATCATATTTATCCGGTTTTTCAACATAATGTTTTAGCTTTGAAGCATTGCCCGAGTAAGGAGTGGCCAGTTCGTTTAGCCGCCCTTTTACATGATGTTGCTAAGCCTAAAACTAGAAAAATCATTAAGAACATCGCAACTTTCTATAATCACGAGTATCTAGGAGCAAAAATGGCTGATAAGATAATGACGCGCCTGAAATTTGCTAACAGCGACAGGGAACGAGTGGTTAATCTGGTAAAAAATCACATGTTCTATTATAATGTCGGAGAGGTGACGGCCGCTTCAGTTCGTCGCTTAATTGCTAAAGTTGGGCGCGAGAATTTACGTGACTTAATTGATTTGCGTGTGGCCGATCGTCTTGGTTCCGGCACCCCGAAAGCTATGCCTTATAAGCTTCGCCATTTGCAGTATATGATGGAGAAAGTGCAGCATGACCCGGTTTCTGTAAAAATGTTAAAAGTTAATGGTGATGATTTAATGGAAGCTCTCCAACTTGCTCCTGGGCCGAAAATCGGCGCTATTTTAGATGTTCTTCTAAGTGAGGTTTTGGATAATCCGGAAATAAATGAACGAGAATCTCTTTTAGTTAAAGCCAGTGAGCTCGGTCAGCTTGATTTAAATGAACTTCGAGAGCGCGCTCAAGAGGTAATCGCGGAAAAGCGCGAGGAAGATGACAAGAATATAAAAAAACAATATAAAGTTTAATAATAAATTTAAGACATAAGCTTATGAAAAAAATACTTTTTTCTTTCGCAATTCTATTTTTAGCCGTCGGGCTCTCCGCTTGTACAGGCGGGCAAGAAAGACAAAATAATTCCGAGTTTGAAGGACTGGGAATTGTAGAGCAATCTCCTTCCGAATCTAGTGATAATCTATTATCAGGAAATGGTAGTAATATAATTCAAATTCAAGAGCCTCAAGGGCCAATCTTTTTAACTTCAAATAATATGAGAACATTAGACGGACAGACTGACTTAGCACAAGAATATTCCCAAGCAATTATTAAGACTTCGCTGGGAAACATTACCGTTAAATTTTATAGCGAAGAATCTCCAATTACTGTTAATAACTTCCTTAATTTAGCGCAGAGCGGTTTTTATAGCGGTACTAAGTTTCATCGTGTCATGGAGAATTTTATGATTCAAGGCGGTGACCCCAACAGTAAGGGCGATGACACTAGCATCTATGGTACTGGTGGTCCAGAATATCGCTTTGCTGATGAAATTAATAACAGAAAATTAGTTTTGGGCAGTTTAGCCATGGCTAATGCCGGCCCTAACACTAATGGCTCTCAGTTTTTTATTGTTGTAATCCCGGAAACTCCTTGGTTAGATGGTGCGCACACTAATTTCGGAGAAGTGGTTGCTGGCATGGATGTTGTTGAAGCAATTAAATCTGTTCAAACTGGTGTTCGCGATATCCCTCTTGAACCGGTAGTGATTACTGGCGTTGAGTTGGTGAAATAGAGTAAATACAACATAATTCTTGATAAAAAATACGAGCCAGTCTCGTATTTTTTTATCTTGATTTTAGTTTGACTTAACTCATTTTTTCTGGTAATATTTCTTGAAT
>CAYGLM010000020.1:0-15048 GCA_964350915.1 uncultured Gammaproteobacteria bacterium
ATATAATGAATTATATAATATTCGGAAATATTAAACAAGCATTTTATGCCTATCTTCGCCCGCTACAAAAAAGTTTTTCTGATTATCGCCTTTCTCTCCTTAATCATCTTTTTTGGTTATCTGCTCTACCGTTTCTTTTTTCAGGAAGAAGTAATCGTACCTGGCGGCCCAGGAGCTACTACTACAATTCCTGGCGGACTACCGACTATCGGTCCGGGTGGAGAAATAATCGAGATTCCCACCGGTCCAGGTCAGTTACCGGGAGTCGATGGGGTGGGGACAGGAATTAGCACGCCCATTGGTCAGCCTAATCCAGAAGCACAAGCCCCCGCTTTAGTTGCTGACGGTGGCCGTACTCAAACCCTACCCTTAACAAGCGCGCCGGTCTTAAATCCAACTTTAACTCAAAGTGGCAATATCCAATATTATAACCGAGATGACGGACGTTTTTACCGCATAGATGAAACTGGTAATGCGGTGCGCTTAAGTGATCGCGTCTTTCATCAAGTAAGTCAAATAACCTGGGCGCCAAATAGCACTAAAGCCATTCTTGAGTACCCTGACAATAGTAAAATTTTGTATGACTTTAACTCTCAAAAACAAGTGACCCTGCCTTCCTATTGGGAAGATTTTTCTTTCGCCGGAAACAGCGAGCAGATAGTTGCGAAAAGTATTGGTCTTGATCAGGATAATCGTTGGTTAATAGTTGCTGGCGCCGATGGTTCTAAAGCAACTGCCATCGAGCCAATCGGCAATCGCGCCGATTATGTTTACCCCTCTTGGTCACCTACCAACCAAATTATCGCTATGTATACTGAGGGGGTTGATTTTGACCGCAACGAAATATTCTTTGTCGGACAAAACAGTGAAAACTTTAAATCGACTATCGTTGAAGGTCGAGGACTGCAAACACAATGGTCACAAACCGGGGAGAGCTTGCTGTATAGCGCCTACCATTCTCGCGATAATTATATCCCCCGTCTCTGGATAGTTGGTGCTAGTGGCGATAATATCGGCACTAATCGCCGTAGCTTAGATTTAAACACCTGGGCCGATAAATGCACCTTCGCTTCTAATAGTGAAGTCTATTGCGCTGTCCCAGAAAGCCTAGAACCAGGCGCTGGCATGTTCCCAGAGCTAGCTGATCGCAGCAAGGACAATCTTTACAAAATAGATCTTAATACTGGAGCGCAAACTTTAATTGCTGTTCCCGACGGCGCCTTCAATGTTTCTGATATCATGGTTCCCGGCACTCAAGATTATTTATACTTCACCGATAAAAGTAGCGGCCGCATTTACCAGATTAGGCTCCAATAATTTAAATTCGCCTCTGATAATTAAAATTAGGCTCCGATAAAAAACGTTTTAGCTCCAGTTTATAATCAATAGACTATAATAAGCCATAATGCTTAGACAAAATTATGGCTTATTTTTTTACAAAAACTTTTTGGCTCGACCTACTCTTCCCTGTCCGCTGTCTTAGTTGTAATCGAGAAAGTCAGAAAAAAGATAAACGCGAAAGCGGACAAGGACTGCTTTGTTCAAATTGCCGGCGACTATTAAAGTTCGCTTCTCAGGATTATGACTTAAATATTTCCGGCGTAGACCAAATTTTAATTGCTGGTAATTATGATGACCCACTACTTGCGAGCCTAATTAAAAAATTAAAATTTAATTCCATGGCTGCGCTCGGCGAGGTGCTAGCTGACTTTATTATTTTATTTTGGCAGGGTCGCGCTTGGCAGAATTATTCAGATGGGATGCAAAGTTTACGACAACAAAAGGATACCATTCAAAAAAATACCATTCAAAAAAATGTCGTCGTGGTAGCGCCTATTCCAATTTCCAAAAAACGTCATCGCGCTCGCGGCTTTAACCAAGCGGAAATTATTGCTAAACATTTCGCAACAGCTTTCACCTATGAAATTACTTATCATCTTATCAAAATCCGCCATACTAAAGCACAGGCTGATTTAAATGCTTATCAGCGCTCTGCTAATCTACAAGATGCTTTTGGTTGGACCGGTAACAGTTTGCAAAATAAAACAATTATCCTAATAGACGACGTAATTACTACTGGCGCAACCATAAAAGAAGCGGCCCGAATTTTAAAAGCGGCTGGAGCCAAAAAAATAATTGCTTTAGCGATTGCCAAGGGATGAGATTAATTTCACAGAATAAGACTTTGATTTAAAGTAGAGCCTAAATCTCAAGAATAAACTTTAGTTAAAAAGATGTTTACAAAAAATAAAAAACGCGCTATGCTCAAAATAGAGCTGATTGCTGCGGCCACCAACCGCAGTCAGACGGATAACTGGCTTGCCAGAAACGACTGAGATCAGGCGGACACCATGCTTAACCGCCCCGATCCTAAGGCAAAAAATAAGCGCTCCCGTAGCAGCAACTAGTTTGCGTCTTTGAGTCGAAAAAACGACTAAAACGAAAACAAATATAGATGCCGCCGGAGAAGCCGGGTGGAACCGCGAGACTTAAAAGTCCCGTCCCGGTAAAAGCAGTTTTTGCTTTTACGAGGACGGGATTTTTTTCTTTAATATGACAAATTAGATTATCGTGACTATCTACCCATAATTATGGCAGACATAAAACATCACGAACATAAATTTAAATAAATAATTAAAATTAAAAAATATGGAAAACTTAGAAATGAAAAGGCATTCACTGGCTCACATTATGGCCGCCGCCGTCACTGAGCTTTGGCCAGAAGCGCAGTTAGCAATCGGCCCAGCGATTGATAATGGTTTCTATTACGACATCGATTTTCAAGACGTTAAAATTACCGAAAGTGATCTTAAGCAAATTGAAAAGAAGATGGCGCATCTATTAAAACAAAATTTAAAATTTGAGCGCGCAGAAACATCAATCGAAGAAGCATTGGCGCAAGCAAAAACTGAGGGCAACCCATACAAGGAAGGGATTTTGCACGACTTAAAAAACGAAGGCGAAACTAAAGTTAGTTTCTACTCGGTCGGAAAATTTACTGACCTTTGCCGCGGACCACACGTTGAATCAACTAAAGAAATAAAAGCTGGCAGCTTTAAGTTGAATAAGTTAGCTGGTGCCTACTGGCGTGGCGATGAAAAAAACAAAATGTTAACCAGAATCTATGGCCTAGCTTTCGATACTAAAGAAGAATTAGCTGAGTACCTACAGTTGTTAGCAGAAGCGGAAAAACGCGACCATCGTAAAATCGGCAAGGAACAGGATTTAATAATGCTACACGAATATGCACCCGGAATTCCCTTCTTCTTGCCAAAAGGATTTATTATTCTACAAGAACTAATAAAAGTAACGCGTGAACATTCCTACGGCGAAGGGTATCAAGAAATTAGAACGCCTCAACTCTTAAATTCAGAGCTCTGGAAAACATCCGGCCACTGGGATCATTACCAAGAAGATATGTTTATTCTTCATCACGCTGATGACGGTTGCGACCTGGGCATCAAGCCGATGAATTGCCCTGCCCACATGCTTGTTTTCAAACGCGACATTCAATCATACCGCGATTTACCTTTACGTCTAGCGGAAACTACTACTCTCTATCGCAACGAAAAATCCGGAACTCTACACGGACTGACGCGCGTGCGCAGTTTGTCGCAGGATGATAGTCATATTTTCTGTCGACCAGAACAAATTTTGCCGGAAATAAGTTTGCTACTAGAAAAAATTAAAAATATTTACCAAATATTTAGCTTGGAAATAGATGAAATCCATCTTTCAACCAGACCAGAAAAATTTTTAGGAGAAAAATCTTTCTGGGATGAAGCAGAGACTAGCTTGCGTCGAGCTTTAGAGGAGGCAAAATTAAATTACAAAATTAATGAAGGCGACGGTGCGTTCTATGGTCCAAAAATTGACGTTAAAGTCAAGGATGCAATTGGTCGTCAATGGCAATTAGCCACGATTCAACTTGACTTCCAACTTCCACAGCGCTTTGACCTACATTATACCGATACTGACGGAACACAAAAAACTCCAGTCGTAATTCATCGCGCTCTTTTAGGTTCAATGGAAAGATTCATGGGGGTAATCATTGAACACTATAGCGGTAATTTTCCACTCTGGCTCGCACCAGTACAAGTAAAGCTTATTTCCGTTGGCGAAACGCACGTCACTGCTTGTCAAAAATTAGCTGCCGAACTAAAAGAAAAATGTATTCGTGTAGAAATTGACGATAGTAACGAAACGGTCGGCAATAAAATTCGTCGCGCCGCCGCCGAAAAGGTTCCCCACATGCTAGTTATAGGCGATAAAGAAGCTGGTTCAGATACTTTAAGTGTTCGTGACCGAGGCCAACAAGAAACCAGACAAACTTCTAAGAAAGAGTTCATCGCTGAATTACTTCAGAACATAAACCAACGCTCTAGTTAAAAACCATCACGACTCTAGTTAAAAATCGTCACAGAATAAAACAAATAAAAACTCCCTAACTTATCGCGAGGGAGTTTTTTGATTGAAATAAACACTTTGGCGCAACTATTCTTTGTCCAAATCCAACCAATTTAATTCTGGAAGATACAGCTTCTTAACCACATCTTGACCGTCGATCAAGAGATAGAAACGCGGCGCAACTTCTTCAGTCGGCAAAATAGGAATCATTGTTGCCGGACCAAGTAAAGTTTGACAGCGATGTGACGCTACTGCAGCAAATACTTCTCTGCGCTCTTTTTCAGAAAGTGAAATAAGATGACGCTCAACTTTACCCCCCTCCAAAGGAAAACTTACTGAACCATCAGGCTGTAGTCGCAAAACCTGCGACAAATTATAGCGAGCAAATCCTGCATCTCCTAAAAGCTTCTTTTTAATTAAAAGTGATTTGAATCTAGCCTGTTTTTTATTTTCCTCAGGCAACGATTCTAGGCTTTCAACGGGTGGAAGTTTCTTGGACGGAAGACTGAGCAGACGAGCACTCGCTTGTTCAGCAAGCAGCAATCCCTGATCTATAATTTCTAAAAACGAAGGCAAATCTTGAACCGCTAAATTATCAGGATAGCTGAGAGCAAGCTTCCGCCAAAATTTAGAATAAGGCGAAGGGCTATTCGCACGACCGGCAATTTGACGCCAGTCATCAAAATTAGAAAAACTGATTCCCTTCTTACTGTAATCAACCCCCGTCTTGGGGCTCTGATTAGAAATTTCTAAAACTGTTTTCACGGATGGTTTTTTCCGGACAAAATCTTTAATTGTTTTGTTCATTATAAAAGAATTTTGGTGAGACATTATGCTGTTCAGGTTTTTGCGCTCTTAACGAGCACTTTCTGCCTTTGCAGCTTTATTTGTAAAGAACTTAACTTAATTTTTTAATTTAAGTTAATTTATTAAAACACGGTTTTTATGTTCTGTCAATGATTTCAAGGGTTAGAGCCGATTACGACTAAAAAGGCTTAAAACCTGTCCATGCGGTAATTATCTTAAAAAACATACCAAAAAACTTATATTTCAATTATAATATAAATAGTTAATAGTCTAAAGTAGCTAAAAATATGAAAAAGAAAATTATTATTATTGGCGCCGGCTTTGGCGGTTTATCTGCGGCCGCTTTTTTAGCTGCTGATGGACACGAAGTTTTGGTTCTAGAAAAGAACGATCAACCCGGCGGTCGCGCGATGACTTGGGAAAAAGATGGTTTTCGTTTCGATATGGGACCCTCTTGGTATACAATGCCCGATGTAGTCGAAAAATTCTTCCAAGAATTTGGCGAAAAGCCATCGGACTATTATGACTTGGTTCGTCTGTCTCCCTCCTATCGCGTCTTCTTCGGCAAAAACGACATTCTTGATTTACCAACTGAAATGGCGGAAATAAAAAAAATGTTCGCCCAATTAGAACCGGAGGGGGCGGAAAAATTGGAACGATTCCTCAAACAAGCAAAATATCAATACGAAGTTGCTCTAGATGCCTTTTTATACAAAGAATATAAAAGCTTGGCGGACATGTTTAACTGGCGCATGCTAAAGGAGGGGACGAAGTTGCATGTATTTGATAACATGGAATCTTTTTCCCGTCGCTTTTTTACCAGCGAAAGAGCCCGCAAGCTACTACAATATACTCTTGTTTTTCTTGGCGGCGCTCCAAAGAAGACGCCGGCTCTCTATGCCCTAATGGCTTATATTGATTATGAGCTCGGCATCTGGTATCCGCAAGGTGGAATTACCAAGATGGTCGGCGCAATTAAAAGTTTGGCAGAAAAACACGGCGCTAAAATAATTTATAATGCCGAGGTTTCGGAAATAATTGTTGAACAAGGCGAGGCCAAGGGAGTAAAAATTGGCGAACAAGTTTATCCTGCTGATATCGTGATTGCTAACGCTGACTACGCTCATGTAGAAACCACTCTTTTACCAAAACAATATTGCTCCTACCCAGAAAAATATTGGCAGAAAAAAACTATTGCTCCGTCTGCCTTTTTGCTATATCTTGGACTTAACACTAAAATTCCTCAACTTGATCATCATAACCTTTTGCTGCATAACGACTGGGTTGAGCATTTTGATAAAATTTTTGATAATCCTGGCTGGCCAGACAAGCCTTCGTCTTATCTTAACTGTACTTCCAAAACTGATCCAAGCGTTGCGCCGGAGGGCAAAGAAACTTTATTCCTCCTCGTACCAATTGCCGCTGGCTTACCAGACACACCGGAAATAAGAAAAGAATACGCCGATAAAATTTTAGCTGACATCGAGGCCACCATAGACTTTCCTATCAGACAACACATCGAAGTCTTTCGATCAATCACAATCAACGATTATCGCCAACTTTATAACGCCTACCAAGGTACGGCTCTCGGCCTATCTCACACCTTAATGCAAACTGCTTTTTTCCGACCAAAGCAACGTAGCAAAAAAGTTAAACACCTTTTCTATACTGGCCAATATACTCACCCTGGAATCGGTATGCCCATTACCCTAATCTCCTCACAAATCGTCCGTGACATTATCCGCAAAGAGTACGGTCGATAAAAGATTTAAATATTATGCTTAATAAAGTTTTAAAAAAAATCTTCCAAAGTGGCAGCCGAACTTATTTTTATTCTAGCCTCTTCTTTCCTCCTCATGTTCGTCAAGAAGTTGCTATTCTTTATGCCTTCGTCCGAGTGGCTGACGATTACGTCGATAGTGTTCCTCAAGACCAGGCAGCGTTCGAAGCTTTTCGTTTGGCTTGGGAAAAAGCCTGGCGCGGCCAAGCAGCCAACAATCAAATTATTGATGGCTTTGTCGCTTTAGCGAGAGAAAAAAATTTTTCCTACAGCTGGATAGATGATTTTTTAAACGCCATGGCTGCCGATACTAAAAAATCTAAATATGAATCTTTGCAGGAAACAGAGGAATACATGTACGGTTCAGCCGAGGTTGTTGGCCTGATGATGGCGAAAATTATGAATTTACCTGAAGAGTCTTGGCGCGGCGCTAGATTACTAGGACGAGCGATGCAATATATTAATTTCATTCGCGACTTAGCCGAAGACGAGCGTCTTGGACGTCAATATTTACCAACAGCCGAATTAACTGCCTTCGGCCTGGCTAGCTTATCTCGTCGCCAAGCTGAAGCTGAACCAGAAAAATTTAGTGCTTTTATTCACAAACAACTAGACCGCTACGAAAAATGGCAAAAGCAAGCCGAAGAATATTTCCATTTCATTCCGACAAGATATTTAATTCCCATTGCGACCGCGGCCGCGATGTATGACTATACTGCTCGACGCATCAGGCGTCGCCCCCTAAAAGTTTTCCGCCAAAAAATAAAACCTTCAGTCTTTATTATAATTCTTTCTGGATTTATCATAACTTTTAAAATAATATGGAACAGATATTTAGCGCCTACAAAGAAAAAATAGACAAACGTATTACCGAGTTCGCTACGGAAATAGCTAGTCACAATAACCCCTGGGCAAAAATAACAGCCGAACAAATCGCCGCCTCTTCTCGGCGTGGCAAAACTGTTCGTGGCAGTCTAGTTCTGATGGCGACGGAAATATTCAAGCAGCCGCTTTCTGCTGGAGCCATTAGCGCAGCAACTGCTATAGAATTTATCCACACGGCCCTGCTTATACATGACGATATTATGGATCATGATGATATGCGCCGTGGATTTCCTGGCGCTCATAAAGAATATGAACTGCTTGGCCAGAAACTAGAGGTTACTGATGCAAAAGATTTCGGTCATAGCTACGCAATTTGTGCTGGCGATATCGCTATCTTTATGGCGCAATGGTTATTAGCGCGAGAAATAAATCTTGAAGCAAGCACAAAAAATAAAATCATGGCGCTGATGGGGGAAGAATTCTTACGTGTCGGTTTCGGTCAAATTCAAGATTTAGCTTTCTCTCAACTACCCGAACTACCAAAACCAGAAGAGGTTCTGAAAATGTATCATGACAAAACCGCACGCTATACTTTTTCTTTACCACTCATGATTGGTGGAATAATTGCCAATCAAACAAATGAGGTGCTTAATGCTTTAGTAAAAGCCGGTGAAGCCTTGGGACTAATTTTTCAATTAACTGATGACGCCCTAACTTTACACGGCGAAACAGCGGCTGTCGGTAAAGCAATCGGCAATGATATCGCTGAAAATAAAAAAACTTTCTACCACGTCCTCCTTCGCCAGCGCGCTAATGCCGCTGATAACAAAAGACTAAACCAAATTTTTGGCCAACCAAAAACAAGCGCTAATGACATTAATTATGTACGTCAATTAATTACTGCCTACAAAATTGAAGAAGAAATCGAGCGCTTAATAGAAGACCAGGCGCAAGTCGCTACCTTAGAAATAGAAAGCCTGCCAATCGAACAAGGGGCAAAAGAAAAATTAAAGGCCCTAGCTATTTTTTTACGGCAGCGTAAAAAATAAATTAATAATAAGAGAAAATAATAAATATGCAAAAAGAGGTGTCCAACAAAACAGAGCTCACTCCAATAAAGTTCCTAATGATGCCCGCCTTAATTAAAATGTCCCGACCGCGTTTCTGGCTTTATCTGGCCGGCCCGCTTCTTATAGGCTTTACTGCCGGCATTAATTCTTTAACAGCTTTTACTAATCCCTGGCTCTTTATTTTGCTACTTTATTTTCTCTGGCCAGCTAACTTCTATCTTTATGGTGTCAATGATTATTTTGATCTCGATACTGATATTTTAAATGCTAAAAAAAGTGGTAAGGAAATTCTACTCAATCAGCCAGCTATTAGAAAAGCCGCGAGTCTGGCCATCATCATCTCTCTAATAATTTCTAGCGCTGTACTACTATTTATTCCGGGGACAATAAACAAAGCGATGTTTTTCGCCTTCATTTTACTAGCAGCCAGCTACAGCGTTCCGCCTTTGCGTTTTAAAAAACTTCCTTTCATTGATTCTTTATCCAACGTCCTTTACGCTCTACCTGGATTCATCGGTTATACTCTCGCTAGCGGACAGCTACCACCACTAACCGCCGTCATCGCTGCCTGGGCCTGGACAGCAGCGATGCATCTTTTTTCCGCCATCCCGGATATCGCACCGGATAAAGCCGCTGGTTTAAAAACCTCGGCCGTTAAGCTAGGAAAAAATTTGTCCCTAGCTGTTTGCACTTTGCTTTGGCTACTATTTGCCGCTATCACCATCGGTTGCGGTTTTGTCCTTCCCCTATCTTGGCTTTTTCTAATTTATCCCCTAGTGCCATTGTCTTTAATTTTCACGGGTGATTTAGAAAAAGCGTATTGGCGCTTCCCTGTTATCACTGGCTTCTTCGGATTTCTGGTTTTCTGGCATCTGCTTCTATCTAAATTTTTATTTTAAAAATAAAATATAAAAAAATATTCAAATAACAAAGAAGCAACTATGAAGTTGCTTCTTTTCTAAAAGTAAACCAATCAAACTATTAATTTCCCACTGTAATCTAGCGACTACTCCGCTTTTTCTAACAAATTTATTATCTCTTGCTTATGTTTATTAATCACTTCTTGAGAGCGAAAATTCTTGGAAAATTCAGCCAACTTATTAATAACTTTAAAAATACCCTCTTTGGTAGGATTATCAAAGTCAACACCCAGTTCATCAAAATCTTTTTTTATAATTGCTAAACAATATTCTCGACCAGTAATCTCATCCTGAACTAATTCCGTATCAGCGCAATGCGCCTCATAAAAACAATTGACTAACGCGTCACGTACAGCTAACAATGAAGTCTTGGACATAAAAAATATTAATAAATTTAAATAATAAAATATTTGATTACTTTTATAATTCCCATGGTAACGGTAAGGTGCCGGTAAATTCATAATCCCCAAACAGAACATCAGAAACGCCCTGCCCCTCCGAGCCTGGTAACCAAGCAGCAACAACAGCATCCCAATTCCTAGCCTCAGATTTAATATCTAAAGGACGCCCGGAAACAATAACTACAACCAAACGCTGACTGATATTTCGAAGGCGCTTAATGGTTGCGAGGTCCTCATCCGATAAACGTGGCCTAGCTTCATCTCCTTGACCTTCAGCGTAAGGTTTTTCGCCAACAATGGCAATACCGATTGTTGCCTTAGTCGACAAATCAAATTCACTCGACTGTTCAAAAATTATTTCCGTTTCCGGTGAAACAGTATTTCTTATGCCTGCTAATATTGAAGTTGCTCCCGGCAACCAATTACCATCAATCCCCTGCCATTCAACTGTCCAGCCGCCACACTGCCTACCAACATTATCAGCGGCCGAACCAGCTATAACTATACGAGTCATTTCTTTATCAAGTGGTAACGTCCGCCCATTATTTTTTAGTAGCACAAGCGAACGACGAACCGCTTCCCGAGCCAAATCCCGGTGCTCCTCTGACCCAATAACTTCTAAAGCACTGGGTTCGGGTAATGGTTTATCAAACAAGCCTAAAGCAAATTTAGCGCGCAGAATGCGACGAACAGCGTCATCAAGACGGCTAAGCGGTACCCTATTCACTGCCATCGCCTGCCTAAAATTTGTAATAAAACTTTCGTAGGTAAACGGTAACATGACTAAGTCGATGCCCGCATTCATAGCAACGATAGTGTTCTGATAGTAATTGCCAGGAATCTCATAAACACCATACCAATCACTAACAATGAAACCTTGAAAACCTAGTTCTCCCTTTAAGACATCGGTGAGTAAATATTTATTAGCGGATAATTTCTGACCCTGCCAATTATTCAAGCCCGCCATAATGCTCCAGACGCCAGCGTCCACCGCTGCCTGATATGGTGGTAAATGTTCTAAGCGCAGAGCCGCCTCGGCAATCTTAACCTCCCCTTGATCAATAAAATAATTTTTATTAACTGAGGTGCCCCAAACCATTGCTCCTGCCCCGACATAATGTTTAGCCGTTGCTAAAACAACGGGCGATGATGTCGCAGTTCCCTGTAAACCAGTTACGGCGGCTGCGGTCAGAGAGGTGACGCGGTCTCCAAAGCCGCTGAAGGTTTCAAAGGTTCGCCCCCAACGATGGTCTTTAGTCACGTCCAAAGATGGGGCAAAGTTCCAATAGACACCAGTGGCTATCATCTCGCGCGCCGTCGCTTCATAAACGCGACGGACCAAGTCGGGATCATTAGCAGCACCAAGACCAATCTGATGGGGAAAGACGGTCGCGCCTGGGATATTTGCATAACCATGAATAGCATCAACGCCGTAAAGTAAAGGGATTTGTAGTCGCGTCTTTTTTGTGTACGACTGAAAATCGGCAATCATTTCTTGCCAGCCACGCGGAGTATTATCTTCTGGATAGGCACCAAAGCCGCTTAAAAGAGCGCCTAAATTAAAACGGGCGATATCATCCTTGTTTTTAATACTATTTTTTTCTACCAGCGCAACCTGACCAATTTTCTCATCAAGTGTCATATGACTCAGTAAGTCCTCTACTCTTTCTTCTATCGTCAGCGAGGAATCATGATAACGAGCATTACTCAAATCGCACATAACGGTCGCATCATCACAAAAATATGGTCGTTCCGGCTGAAGATTTTCTCGCCAAAAAAAGATAACAAAAACAGCCATTAATAAAAGGGCAATTAAGTACCCAAGCTTGTAGTAAACTCTCTTTTTCATAAGCTACTTATATTCTATCCTTGTTTTCTAAGTTCTACAAGAAAAAGGGCCAAATCAGTTTTGGCCCTTTTTTTGGTAGAAAGAATGGGACATAACTCAAAAGTTTAATAATATGTCCGAAGAATTAAACAATTTATTTTACCGCAACAGCATTAAAATAAACGGCAAGAGTACATGTAAAATAATGTCAGCTGAAAAATGAGCTATCATCGCTGATTCTAATCCTTTTTTCCAATAGAGCCAACCAAAAACAACCCCACCAATACCATTAAGTAAAAGAGCGCGGGAAATCACTAGTGGAGTTAAAGTTGTTAATTCTGAAGTAATGGGCAAGTGTCCAATGCCAAACAAAAGAGCGGCAATAAAAATTGATGTCCACACTAACAGATTGTTTTCAATAATTTTTCCTTTTGGTTTTGTAATTTTGCTAATCAGCCAGACAATAAATGTCATGAAAAATAATCTCATCACAATCTCTTCGCTGATGCCGCCATAGAAAGACGCTAAAAAACCCTGCCAAATTGGGACAGAGATTGTTTTAAACAAGCTTTCTAAACCGAACTGGAAGAATATAAAGTCTAGCAATACTATGACAACACCTGTTAAGGTTCCTAATAGAACAGAGGTTTTAATAATTGATTTAACGTTAAAATCAATCTTTTCCTTAGCAACTATTTTTTCAATGATTGGTATTTGAAATCCTAATTTATTAGATAATTTTAATCCAATAAATGTTAAAACAGCAAACAACAAGGCGCTCTGAGTTACTATAATTAGTATTACCAATGGAAATGGCAAGGGGGTTTCTCGTAATATATCTCCTTGAAGAGTCAGAATATATGGCATAATCGCCAGGATTGAAAGAACACTGGCTGATAATAAAATAAAATACATTTTCCAATTTACTGCTTTTTTCATATTTTTTTGATAAATAAATACTCTTTATATAATTTATCATAGCCTGAGGTCAAAATCAACTGACGTTTTAACTAATATAAAACAAAAAAGGCCTGAAGCAGTTTGGGTCTTTTTCTTGGCGGAGAGGGTGGGACGTTTTGGAATGGTTTTGAGTAAATAAAAAAGCCAATAATTAAATTGGCTTTATGAGTAATTTTACTTTTAGGCTTACTCGTTTTCCTTTCGTAATTTTAACAACAATACGATTGTTTAATACGCTCTGTTAACTTTTTAGTCTTTATTAGGTATTTTTACCCAATATGGGATCTGTTCACCTTCGTGTTTTCTTTTTTCCTCATGCCAGAAATATTCAAGCCGCTCCATTTTTTCCTGGATAGGCTGCCAGTTCATGGTATACAAACCAATTATACTGAGGCGGGTATCATGGCGACACCTTCTGATAGCTTTTTCTCCAATTTGCCTAACACGTTCGGCAGTCATTTCAAGTTCCTCACCAATTTCCTGGTGACTTCTTTTTGTTCGGTTAAGTCCATACAAAGATCTTATCACGAGAGCCTCCCTATCTGTAAGAGTCAATAAAACTATATCTACTTTATCACAGACTTTTGAAGTTAATAATGGCTCTATTTTTTCCCTTATTCGAACCATTCTATCATTATCTTTGATGATAAAATCTGCCAAATCATAAATGTTTTGCAGAACTTTCTCAGTAGGCATTTCTTTTTTACCGTCCTTTATCGCTCTTAAGCAATCTAAAAATAATTCTTCTCCAAGATGCCTAATTTCCCATTTTTTTGTACTACCATAATCTCGATAGCCGTATACAAATTTTATAAATTGCTGATAACCATCGGGAACTTCAGATGTAAAAGCTATAGAATTTAACTGTTGAAGTTGATGCCTGGCATACCCGATAATAGAAAATAGTTCTTCTAACTTAAAAAAACGTTCTAGGGCCGATGAAACAAAGTAGGATACATCTTTTTTCATTAATAAACTGAACAAGTGAGCTCGGTTATTTGGTATAGATAATACTTCCCCCTTATAATCCCCTTCTTGCTTTATTCTTTTTATGTATTTGTTAAGGGCTGCCATACTAAGGGATTCAAAACATAAATCATCCTTAAAATATTCCATCATTACTGAAGGCGGTATACCCAACTCTAACATTTCAATAATTCTAGGTTTGTTTGCGAGAAATTTTTTGTCTCTTGCCATGATTTGTTTATTTTTTCGTTAATTTGTACTAGTTAAAGAATTCATCATCCTTGAATTACTTAATTCATAAAAAATGGAGGCGAGAGACGAACTCTCACCCCCCCTCTCTAGTGCGAACTACTTACTGAGCTCTAATCTTTTTTCCAATCAGGTCCCCAATGAAAGTTTCTTTCATTCTCAACTTTTTTGTTAAAATCATGAACAAAATCACTAAACCGGCTTTCTAATTCTAGGCTTTTTTCTTTAGAATATTCCCCGTAAGAGAAACATGTTACAGAAAAAGAAAGAATATTTCCAACTGACATAGGATCAAGCCCAAAGAGCTTGTCTGAAAGTTTCAACTCAAGTTCTTTTATCGAAGAGGCTGAATCCATGAGATTACTTGTTGCGTTCTCAAAAGAAACCGGGGAAGAAAAAAGGCTGATTATAACAACATATTTTTTCATTTTTTCATTTTTTAAAGTTAATAATTTGATTAATTACTAGATCTACCAAGAAATTGATAAACTTAGTAATTAATCAAATTTAACCTTGTTTGTTAATGAACCATCTTAACTATATATATTATATCATACTTTAATAATTTTGTCAATATATAAAAATAGCAGCACTTTATAATTACTATTATTTATATAAATATTAGATAAAATATGGAAATAGTGGTTAATATTTTTCCATTCTCTAGCCAACAAAAATAAGCTATTACTAGCTTATTTTTATTAACGCGGAGAGGCAGGGATTCGGTCACGGTCGCTAAGCCTCGCTTCCTCGCTGCGCTCGTTGCTCGCTAAGCGCCCCGACCCGGCCTCGCGGTGTTCGCTGCGCTCACACATCGCTCCGGCATTCGAATCCC
>CAYGLM010000021.1:0-14801 GCA_964350915.1 uncultured Gammaproteobacteria bacterium
AATTGAAAAATTCAAAAATTTTAATATTCTTTAACAATTTAATAACTAAAAATTACTGATTATGACAAAAGAAAGGAAATGCGATGCGTTTTTTAAGGCGCAAAGAGAACGGTTCTTTGCAGTTGGTTTTGATGATCTTCGTCTTCAAACCGATTACTCAGAAATCTTACCAGAAAATGTTGACTTACGAACTAAATTTTCGCGCAACATTAAACTTCAGATTCCCATCGTTAGTTCGCCGATGGATACTGTTACAGAAGCAAAGATGGCGATTGCTTTGGCCATGGCTGGCGGTTTAGGCATAATTCACAAAGGATTATCACCTGCTACCCAAGCTGCGCAAGTAGCTAAAGTAAAGCATCGTTTAAATGCTTTTATTCCTGATCCCATCTGTGTTTCGCCACATCAGAAAGTGGCGGATATTTTACGGATGAAGGAAGAGAAAGATTACGGTTTTTCATCTTTTCCGGTAGTGGATGTTAGCAATCACTTACTCGGCGTTATTACTAGCAACGATTTTGAGTTCTGTGATAATCCTCAGGAAAGTATTGCGTCTGATATTATGTCTAAAGATCCTATCAGTACCGAGTCGATTAACATGGAAGAGGCTTATCAGATAATGCTCTTAAATCATAAAAAAATCCTTCCAGTTGTTGACGTTGAGAAAGGGCTGATTGGTATTTATACGCTCACTGACTTAAAAAGAATCATGTCCAACAACGCTTCCGGATTTAATCTGGATAGCAATGGAAGTTTAGTTGTTGGTGCGGCTATTGGTGTTCATGTTGATGATTATGAAAGAGCGCAATTATTGGTTAATAAAGGCGTTAATGTGCTGGTTGTTGATACGGCTCACGGCGATTCTTTGCGGGTTATCGAAATGGTGCGCTACTTAAAAAAGAAATATCCAGGCGTTGATATAGTAGCGGGAAATATTTCTGAAGGTGGAGCAGCGAAGCGTTTAGTTGAAGCGGGTGTTGATGGAATCAGAGTTGGTCAAGGACCAGGCTCGATTTGCACAACCCGTATCGTCTCGGGAATCGGCCATCCGCAAGTTTCGGCTGTACATGAATGTGCGAAAGCAATTCGCGGTTCTGGTGTGCCAGTGTGTGCTGATGGCGGAATTAAATATTCTGGCGATATCACCATTGCGATTGGCGCCGGCGCTGACAGTGTTATGCTCGGCAATCTTTTAGCGGGTACAACTGAAGCACCGGGAGAAACAATTTTCCGTGACGGCAAAGCACTTAAGCTTTATCGCGGCATGGGATCACTCGGAGCGATGCTTGATAATAAGGCCTCGCGCGAGCGTTATGGCCAGACAGGTAAAACTAGCGACAAGCTAGTACCTGAAGGTGTTGAAGGCGCTGTTCAATTCAAAGGGGCGGTTAATACCGTCTTGTTCCAGCTTATTGGCGGTTTAAAATCCGGCATGGGTTATTGCGGTTCGAAAGACATCGCTACTCTACAGCAGATTGCTAATTTTTATTTAGTATCTGCTGCTGGCATGCAGGAGTCACATCCGCATGATCTTTTTTTTGTCAAAGATGCGCCTAATTATAAGCGCTAAAATAAAAACCAAAAAAATCATTAAAAATGGAAGTAAATAAAAAATTGGATTATGCTTTAGGGCATCCTTTTTCCAAGACTAAAAAGATTATGGCGATAAACTGCTTGCAGTTTGGCGACACGGGGAAGGGGAAATTCGTAGATATGTTTGCCAACTGGGCAGACATTATCGTACGCTGTACCGGTGGCGATAACGCTGGTCACACGATTATCTGCAATGGAAAACAAAAAATTTTCCATTTGATTCCGTCGGGAATTATCCATGATAGCAATGGTAAGATAAACATCATTGGTAGCGGCACGGTAATCTATCCCAAGATACTGATTGATGAAATGAGTCATTTAAGGAGCGAAGGTATTACTTGTAGGTATTTGAAAATCTCCGCGTTTGCTAAGGTAATTATGCCTTATCAGATTTTATTTGACCGTTTAAGTGAGTCAAAAGCTGGCGCTGCAAAAATTGGTACGACCGGCAAGGGCATCGGTCCTTGTTATTCTGATTTTGTTGCTCGCCGGGGTATTTCAGTTAATGATTTACTCAATCCAGTAATTTTCCTGCGCAAACTCCTCAAGATTAAGGATTATGTAAATCGCATTTTGCAAACATACCATCCAGTCGATATCGATATGATATTGGCGCACGAACATTTGGAGTTGGGCGCTTATAGCGATGGCAATGGAGGCTTAAATTTTGATGCGATTGCCAATAAATATTTGGCCTATGGTGAAATGCTACAGCCTTATGTTTTTAATACCGATGAGTTTTTACAGGACTCTATTGGTAGGCACAACATTCTTCTTGAAGGTGCCCAGGGTTATCTTTTGAGTGTCGATTATGGCACTTATCCTTTCGCTACCTCTTCGGACTGTTCTGTTCAGGGGTTAATGAAGGGGGCTGGCCTGGAAATGGAAATTGTTGATTTGCCATTCGGGATAATTAAAGGATTTTATATGACTCGGGTAGGCAGTGGACCATTTCCAACTGAAATGGGCGGAGAAAAATCAGAATTATGGTGTGCTAAGACTGGCGCTGGAGTTGATGAGAAGAAGCTTTACGCTGATGGCGATGGTAATGATGAGGATGAGTTTATCCAAGGAATTGCTATTCGTCGCGTCGGTAACGAATATGGTGCTACTACCGGGCGCCCTCGTCGGACAGGTTGGCTAGATTTACCGCTATTGCGTCATTCACTTCGTTCAGAAGCCAATCAGATTATCATGACTAAGCTCGATGTCTTATCAGGCGTTAAAAAAATCAAGATTTGTCATTCTTATGAGTATCAAGGTGAAGATTATGTTTACGGCGAGAGGGTTATTAGATTCGGCGATGTCCTTTCCACTGCTATTGTAGATCCTAATTTTCTCTACAACTGTAAGCCTATCTATGAAGAGTTTGATGGTTGGGATGAGAATATCCGCAATATCAGGCATTATGCTGATTTGCCTCAGAACTTGAAAAACATTCTGAAATATATCTTTGTAGAAGTGGAAGCAGCTGATTTGAGAATTATTTCCGTTGGACCTGGTCCTGAAGAAACGATTTTTGTCGGACCAGATGAGTTGTATGGAGATGAAGAGTAATTAAAAAAATTAAACAATTTTAAGCCGGCAGGGTAACTTGCCGGTTTTTTTCTTTGCTATAATTTAGCTAAAACATATACCTGTCTTGAAATTATAGCTAAAAAGACTATAATTAGATTACTTATAATTAATAATATTAAGATATGCAAGTATATTTAGATAATGCGGCCACAACTAAGCTTGACCCGCGTGTTTTGAAAACAATGGAACCATATTTTTTAAAAGAATACGGTAATCCTTCCTCGATTCATGATTTAGGTCAGAATGCTTTTCAGGCTCTGACTGCTGCTCGTAGTAAAGTTGCTGAATTAATTGGCGGCGAAGAAAAGGGAATAGTATTCACTTCTGGCGCGACTGAAGCGAACAATTTAATTATTCGCGGTGTTGCCTTGGCTAACCAGACAGATAAGAAAAACAAAATTATTGTTTCTGCGATTGAGCATCCTTGTGTTATGGAATCAGCTAAACAATTAGCGCGCGAAGGTTTTAAGTTAGAAATCTTGCCTGTTAACAACGAGGGATTGGTTGAGCCAGCTGAATTAGAGCGGATTATTGATCAGACAACAATTCTCGTTTCGGTGATGGCAGTTAATAATGAAGTTGGCACTGTTCAGGATATTACGGCTTTAGCCAAGATTGCTCATAAGCATGGCGCATATTTTCATACCGATGCTGTACAAGCGGTACCTTATTTAAAATTAGATGTTCGTCAGCAGGAAATAGATTTTCTCAGTTTATCTGCTCACAAATTCTATGGCCCTAAAGGTGTTGGCATTGCTTATATCAATCGTCGCGTTAAAGTTAAACCGCTACTTATTGGTGGCGGTCAGGAAGATAATCTTCGTTCCGGCACTCATAATTTGCCGGGCATTATTGGTTTCGCTGAAGCCTTAGAACTTGCTTATAAAGAAAGGACAACTTATTTGAAGCACATTAAATCTTTACGGGATTATTTTTGGAAAGAGCTTAAGAAAGAAATTCTCGAGATTCGTTTGAATGGCAGTGTTAAAGAGCGAGTACCGGCTAACTTAAATTTGATGTTTAGTTATATTGAAGGAGAGGCAATTTTGATGGATTTATCGCAAAAGGGAATTTATGTTTCTACGGGCTCAGCTTGTTCTGCAAGCGATTTACGCGCTTCTTATGTTCTTAAGGCGATGGGCCTGGACAAGAATTTTTTAAACAGCAATATTCGTTTTTCTCTTGGCCGCTTTAATACCAAGAAAGAAATTGATTATACGGTTCGCGCTTTGAAAGGAACAGTGAAGCGTCTACGAGGCTTCTCACCGATTGTTTAAAAAAACCGCCTTTTTTAAAGACGGTTTGTAAATCTTAATCATCGTAACTCTTAATCTAAAGAGCGGCAAATTTAAGTAGGTTTCTCCAGTTAGCTTTCTTTTTAAGGCGGCGGCAAACTTTAATGGCTTTTTCATAGCGTTCGGCCATAAAGCCGATAGTAAAAAACATTAACCCTAGGCCTAGACCCATAATAATCACTAAACTTGGACTCCAGTCAAGGATTCCAATTGAAAATAGCGCAGAAACGAGGAAGCCAAGTTCCATGCCTGTAAAGATGATTAGGAGGCTCCTGACGACGCTTCTTGGTAAAGATGCATTAGGTAGGTAGTTTTGGTGCGGAGCGCCGTTGTAGGCCATTTTAACGGCCGAATAGCCGAAGGCAAGAGCGGCCAGAGCAACTCCGACCAGGCTACCCACAAAAGAAACTGCAAAAGATAGACCCCAGACTGACAAAAACAAGACGATTTTCTTTTTCATGGTTACAATTTTTAAAAGTTCTATTTCTCCTTATTTTAGCTTTTATTTTAGTATTTTTATTAGAACTTGTCAATACTAGCGAAAAAAGCAAATTTATATTAAAATTTATTTACTAATTAATAAATTAAGCATAGAAATAATAAATTAAGCATAAAAATATATGGCTCTTAATTATACTAAAAAAACTCTGGATCACTTTTTAAAGCCGAGAAATATCGGGAAAATAGCTAAGCCCGATGGCTATGCCCAGATTGGTAATATGGTTTGCGGCGACCAGCTAGATTTCTTTTTAAAAGTAGAGAAGGGAAAGATTAAGGATGTTAAATTCTTATCTTTCGGTTGCGCTTCAAATATTGCCACCGCCTCGGTTATGACGGAAAAACTAAAAGGAATGAGCATTGAAGCGGCTAAGGGTTATGCCTGGCAAAAAATTGTTGATGATTTAGGTGGACTGCCGCATCAAAAAGTCCATTGCTCTGTGATGGCAGTTCAAGGATTAAAAAAAGCGATTGCTGATTACGAGAAAAGGGCCGGCCTTGTTGTTCCAGTTAAGACAGCTAAAGTCGAGGCTAGGTCGGTGAAAACAAAGCCGGTTAAAAATAAATCAGCAAAAGCTAAGTCGGTTAAAACCAAGTCGACGCTGAAATCCAAATCGACAACCAAGAAGGTAAAATCCAAAACTAAAAAATAATAAAATCACAACGAAAAACGCCCCCAATCGGGAGCGTTTTTCTATTTACAATCAAGATACGCAAGTTAGAATCTCTTTTCTAACGGACGAGCCTCATTGACGACGACACGGCGTCCGTCTAATTCTTGGTTGTTGTACATTTCAATCGCTTTATCAGCCTCATCATCATTTTCCATTTCGACAAAGCCGAAACCTTTTGAACGATGAGTCATGCGATCCATGATAATGACAGCGGATAGAACAGCACCAGCCTTTGCAAAAGCATCAGCTAAACTCTGCTCAGTTGTCTTAAAGGACAAACCGCCGACGAATAATTTTTTCATCTTTTTTTCTTTCTAATTTTATTTAACAAAACGTAAGACGACCTTTATTATTAAAGAAGAACGGACAGGGTCCGCTCTCTTTAACAATTGCTTACCTACTAAACTATTATATCCTATTTATAAAAATAAGTCAAGGGTCACGCAGGTTATTCAATTTTCGTCGCTAAATGGACAAATTACTTAGGAAATCACTACTTTTACGCCGGGGCTCATGGAGGAGGCAATAGTGATGTTCTTAATGAAAGATCCCTTAGAGGAGCTTGGTTTAACTTTCTTCACTGTTTCTAATAAGGTCTGATAGTTTTCTTTGAGCTTAGCAGTTTCAAAGCTAGCCTTGCCGATAACTGCATGGAGGTTGCCAGTATCATCATTTTTGAAACTAATTTTACCTTTCTTTAATTCTTCAATTGATTTAGCTGGATTATTAGTTACGGTATCATTCTTAGGGGAGGGCATTAAACCTCTAGTTCCTAAAACTTTAGCAATCACTGCTAAATTTTTCATAATTCCTGGTTCAGCGATGGCAACTTGAAAATCTGTTTTCTCAGTCTTTTTGATTTCCGCGATTAAATCTTCGCCACCAACAAAATCAGCGCCCGCTGCTTTTGCGGCTTTTTCGTTCTCAGGAAGAACGAAGGCGGCCACTTTAATTGTTTTGCCAGTACCATGAGGCAAACTTACTGCACCACGGACCTGTTGGTCACCTTTTTTAGTGTTGATGCCTAAGCGGAAATGAACTTCAACTGAAGCATCGAACTTAGTCTTAGTGACTTTCTTAACGATTTCTAGAGCTTCTTCAACCTGATAACTCTTGTTCTTGTCGTAGACAGAGGAATGATCAACTGTCTTCTTAGTGGTTTGCTTGTTAGCTTTTTTTTCTTTTTTCATATTCGTGGTCAGGCGTCTTGCTTTTGCTTTTAAAGTAGAAAGTAGACTCCCACAATTAAATTATTAAATTATTTGATTTCAACACCCATTTGCCTGGCAGTGCCGGCAATGATTTTTTTAGCAGCATCAATATCGCGAGCATTTAAATCAGGCATTTTCTTTTCAGCAATTTCTGCTAGTTGCTTATCAGTAATTGAGCCAACTTTCTCTGTTAATGGTTTACCAGAGCCTTTTTTAATTCCAGCTGCTTTTTTAATTAGTTCGCCTGCCGGTGGGGTTTTAAGGATGAAATCATAGCTGCGGTCTTCATAAACGGTAATTTCGACCGGAGTGATTTCTCCCATTTTATCTTTGGTTTTATCGTTGAATTGCTTGCAGAACTCGGCAATATTTAAGCCATGCTGACCTAAAGCTGGACCGACTGGAGGCGCGGGATTGGCCTGGCCGCCAGGAATCTGCAACTTAATTTTGGTTTTTATTTTCTTTGCCATATTGATTGGTTTATTCCGGACGTAGAAGCGCCGCCCCGATTTTTATAATTTTAACTGATATTTTTTAGCTTACGCTTTTTTAATCTGTAGGAAGTCTAATTCAACTGGGGTTTCGCGGCCAAACAGGGAAACGGAAACCTTGACCTTACCCTTAGCTTCGTCAACGGCGGTTACTTTGCCTTCCATATTCTTAAATGGTCCTTCATTAATCTTAACTGGAGAGCCGACAACAACATCGATTTGGAATTTAGGATCTTCAACACCCATTCTTTTCTGAAGAGCTTTAACTTCAGCTTCGCTGATTGGAGTTGGAATAGTGCCGGTGCCGATGAAGCCAGTGACGTTAGGCGTGTTGCGAACAATATACCAGGATTCGTCAGTGACCATCATTTCAACTAAAATATAGCCGGGGAAAATCTTTTCCTCCACAACTTTCCTTTTTCCGTTTTTTATTTTTATTTTTTTCTCGGTTGGAATCAAGATGCTAAAAATCTTGTCTTCCATGTCCAAGGACTCGACCCTTTGTTTTAGGTTCTGGGCCACGTTTTCCTCATAACCAGAATAGGTGTGGATTACGTACCAGCGTCGGCCTTGGTTTAAAAGCTGCTTGGCCATAGATTTAAGATAAGAACTATTTTAATTTTTTTTAAAATATTAAATTATAAATTTAAAGGCGAAATTGAAAATAAAATCCAGGGCGCCTAAAAAGGCAGCGACTATCAAGCTGAGCACTATTACTAGAACTGTGTAATTGTAAGTCTCCTTCTTGGTTGGCCAAGTGACTTTTTTCATCTCTGCGATTGATGCCTTGATGTAGTTGACTAATTTGTTCATATAAGCGAAAAAATAGGTAATTAAAAATAGCCTTTTGGCCACTTTTTCTTCTATTAAAATAATACAGAATAGATGGCCCGCTGTCAAGTGTTTTTGCGCCTATTTAGAGCACACCCCATATTTAGTCGGGCAAGGGGAGTGCTTAGTCGCTTTCTGGCTAGTTTTATTGCCTTTTGCTAACAAACAGGTTAAAATGAATATCATAAGGCCGGGCCCGGATATGGGTTTGGTTATAATACCAATATTTAATATGGTTAGCCCAAATTTAATCAGAAGTAAAACAGCTGATGCGCCAATTGAGCTTAATGATAATGCTAAAAAGCTGTTCCAAGTAGTTTATAGCGAGCAGACCAAAAAAAGTCGCGCTGATGACAATGAGCCCAAGATTAAGGTGTCGGAATTGATATCTCGCCTGGCTTTTATTTATGAAAAAGTAAGAAATGCCGTTGATTACGACGAAGATCACTTACTTCGCAAGAATGCTATTGCTCGTATCCTGCGTCGCCAAGTTGTAATTGAGGGCGTAATCAAAGATGTTGATAGCGCTGGTTTATCTACTCATTTACTGAGTGAGTTAATTCGTGGCGGCTATTTGCCAAATAACGAAATTCCCGAAACCAAGATTCGCGAAGTCGCTGTTCTTCTGGAAAAATATATCCGCCTTAAAGACCAAGTTCTTGCTCGAATAAATGCTTCTTTAAGTTCGAAAGCAGATATTTCTGCCGCCAAGCAGCTGCTACAAGAAAAAAATAATACTATTAGATGGCTCTTGAACATGGCGGCCTGCGAAATTGAAGAGAATTTAGCTCCAGATAAGGTCAAGCAGATGATTGTTAGCAACATGTTTGACGTTTTAACGCGCGATATCTCCTTGCCTGATGGCTCTCCTTATGCTGGTGATTTGGAAATTCAAATTTATCTGAGCATAGGCCGCAAGTTCTTAAAGTTGGATGACGACATGCTTAATTTCGTTTTGTTTAAATATTATAATGACGCGTGGCTTGATTTTAATCGTTTGGAAAAGTTTGGTTCGGAAGATGACGCTAAGATGAAGCGAGTTGCTGAGCGCTTGCTAGAAGTTAGAAAGAGTATTTCCAGCCAGCTTAATCACCCGCTAACAAGACAGATTGATAATTTTGTTCGTCGCTACGCCTTGTATTTCAATGTCCTTTCTGACACCATCTCTCATGATCCAGTTAAGGCTTACGCCGAGGTGCAAAAAGGGGAGAGAAATTTTTTCGCACTAGTTCGCAAGACTTGTGAGCAGAAATATAAAAAAGCCAAGGCGCGTTTATGGCGAGCAGCTCTTAGAAGTATCATTTACATTTTTTTAACAAAGTCGATTTTTGTTTTTTTAATTGAAGTTCCAGCGATTAGATGGTTTAATGAGCCTTTAAATCCAATGTCCTTGGCAATTAATGTTGCCTTTCCCGCTATTTTACTGTTCTTTATCGTCTTGATGACGCAGAAACCAGGAACCAGTAATACTAATAAGATTATCGCCGGTATAAAGCAGGTTGCCTTTTTAGGCGCGGAAAATAAGCAGCCGACTATTTTACGTCCGAAACGCAAGCGCAATTTCCTCGTCAATGCAATTTTCAACTTTATTTATTTTGTCGCTTTCTTGTTTTCTATCTATTTAATTGTGACTGCACTTGGATTTGTCGGCTTTAATTGGGTTAGCGTTATCATTTTCTTATTCTTCTTAGCCTTTGTTAGTTTCTTCAGTATCATTGTTTCTCGTGGCATTAAGGAGCTGATGATAGAGGAGCGCAAAGAAAACTTAATTACTTTCTTGATTGATTTGTTTTACATGCCGATTATTTTGGTCGGACGTTGGCTATCCAACAATATGTCGCGAGTTAATATTTTTGTTTTCATTTTCGATTTCATTATTGAAGCTCCTTTCAAGGTTCTAGTTGACGTTGCTGAAGATTGGACTAAATATGTTCGTGAAAGACGCGATAACATGGAATAAAAGTAAGAAAAAGAACTTACTTGAATTTTTAATTTATGGCCAAACTCAGCATCGTCGCTACGCCAATAGGCAATTTGGAAGATATTACTTTTCGAGCATTGAGGACGCTTAAAGAGGCGGATTTTGTTTTATGTGAGGATACGCGTATTACTAAGCGTCTGCTTGACCATTATCAAGTTAAGACACCGACCATCTCCTATCATCAGCATTCTGGTCGTTTTAAGACTGATAAAGTTATAGATTTACTGCGCTCGGGCAAGAATTTAGCACTCGTAACCGATGCGGGCACACCTGGAATTTCTGATCCTGGCAGTCAACTCGTGAGCGCTGTTCGTGAAGGCTTGGGTGATTCAGTTCAGCTAGAAAGTATTCCCGGACCATCCGCTTTAGTAGCTGCCGCTGCTCTAGCCGGAAACGGTTTTGATCGCTTTCTTTTTCTTGGTTTTTTGCCACATAAAAAAGGGCGGCAAACCAAAATTAAGGAAATTGCCGCTAGCTCTTATCCGGTCATTCTCTACGAATCTAAGCATCGTGTTTTAAAACTTTTAACAGAATTGGGCCAGCAGGAAGTAATCGTTGCTCGTGAACTAACTAAGCTACACGAACATCTATATCTTGGCCGGGCGGATGAAGTTGCTGTTGAGCTCGAATCAGATCCTAATAACCTGAAAGGTGAATTTGTTATTCTAATCAAATCTACTTTGGATAAATAATAAATATGGAAAAAAATAATTTTTATATTACCACTACGTTACCCTATATCAATTCCGAACCCCATATCGGTTTTGCTGCTGAAATTATTAAGGCCGATGTGATTGCCCGTTATCAGCGCCAGCAGGGAAAGACCGTTTTCTTCAATACTGGTACAGATGAACACGGTTTGAAAATATTTCAAAAGGCTCAGGAGCTGGGTATTGATGTCCAGCAGTATTGTGATTTATATTCGGATAAATTTCGTCCGCTCAAAGAAAGCCTTAATCTTTCTTACAATAAGTTTATTCGCACTACTGAGCCCGCGCACCAGGCAGCTGCTCAGGAATTTTGGCGTCGTTGCCAAAAAAATGGCGATATTTACAAGAAAAATTATCAAGTTAAATATTGCGTTGGTTGCGAAATGGAAAAGACGGACTCTGATTTGGAAAATGGCCATTGTCCACTTCATCCAGGCAGAGAATTAGAAAATATTGATGAGGAAAATTATTTTTTTCGATTTTCAAAATATCAACAACCCTTACTTGAGCTTTATCGCTCTCGTCCGGACTTTGTTTTACCGGCGAGTCGTCTAAAAGAAATTGAAACCTTTGTCGCCGGTGGACTTCAGGACTTCAGTATTTCCCGTCAGAAAGAGAAAATGCCACACGGCGTGCCCGTTCCTGGCGATGAGAGCCAGGTAATGTATGTCTGGTTTGACGCTCTAGTAAATTACGTTTCTACTCTAGGTTGGCCTAAAGACGAGACCGGTAATTTCAGTCGTTACTGGCCGGGTTTACAAGTCTGCGGAAAAGATAATTTGCGACCACAAGCCGCGATGTGGCAGGCAATGCTTTTATCAGCCGGCTTACCAGCCTCGGAACAGATTTTAGTCTTTGGTTTTTTGACTATTAATGGCGAGAAGATTAGTAAAAGTACTGGTAATACTATTGACCCTCTTGCGCTAGCCGAAAAATATGGTAGCGATGCGGTTCGCTATTACTTATTATCAGAGATTCCCACATTTTCTGACGGTGATTATTCCGAAGAGAAATTTCGTTTACGTTATAACGCCGACTTAGCAAATGGCTTGGGTAATTTGGCTGCTCGGATTTCTAATTTGTTGGAAAAGAATGATATAGAAACCGCTTTACAAATTAATTTAGAACTGGAAAGCTTGCAGGCAGTTAAAAATAAATTTCTAGAAGCAATGTCTGGCTATCGCTTTCACGAAGCTTTACAGGCAATTTGGGAAGAAATTAAAATAAGTGATGAAACTTTGAGTCGGGAAGCACCTTGGAAATTATCTGATTTAGTACAGATTGCTCAAGTTTTGCGCCCATTAGCTCAGACCGTATTGAACTTAGCTTATTTGCTAGAACCATTTATTCCAACAGCCGCTCAATCTATTCAAGCCCAGTTTCTGGCGTCACGAGTTAAGAAGGGAGCTATTTTGTTTCCTCGTTTGGTGACTGAAAATGAGTCGGCTGTAAATAAGAAATAAAATTTTCAATATGCCTATTTTAGACATAATTTTAGCAATTATACTCGCCCTGGCTGTTTTTAGCGGCTTAAGAAAGGGGTTAATCCGTTCTTTAGGACGAATTTTTGGTCTTGTTTTTGGCGCTTTTTTTGCTAGTCGCTTTTATTTAACTTTGTTTGAATGGGGAAGACACTGGGCTGGAGATCATGAGGCCGCTGGCAAGATTATTGCCTTCGTTGTTTTATTTATTATCGCCACTCAGCTTATCCAGCTGATATTTTACATAATCGAGAAAATTTTTAATTTACTCGCCTTCATTCCTGGTAGTAAATATATAAATAATATTTTAGGAGGCGCGCTGGGCCTCTTAGAGAGCGCCTTGTTTTTAGGATTAATCGCCTTTGTCATTATTCGTTACACTCCGGAAGATAGCGGTATTGCAGTTAGACTAGCTGATTCCTTAATCGTTCCATGGCTTCTTAAGGCGGTTAATTTGATTTTGCCGGTTCTGCCCGAGGCCCTGAAGGCTCTAAAAACTATCTTTTAAGCATGGTGATCATGCGTTTATAGTTAAACATGAAAATCATGCTCTTAAAGCCGGCTCAAGCTAAGTCGGCTGATATAAATTTAATTGTTACTCACCTGCGTGCAGGAGAGGTTGTGATTCTGCCGACCGACACTATTTACGGTCTGAGTTGCCTGGCTTTAGACAAGCGCGCAGTCAAGCGCGTATTTCAAATTAAAAAAAGAGAAGCCAATAAGCCGCTAATTAATTTGGTTAGTAGCTTGGCGATGGCCAAGGGCTGTGCTTATATTAGCCGTCAAACAGAAAAAAACCTGCGTCACTATTGGCAAGAAAGCAATCGACCAACTACGGTTATACTCCCGGCGCGAGAAAAATTTCCGTCCGGCGTAGTCGCGGCTGATAACAGTATTTCTTTGCGTTTGCCTAAATCCGAGTTTTTAATTAAAATAATAAGGAAAGTAAAGTCGCCTCTGGTTTCTACTAGTTTGAATTTGAGTGGCCAGGCGCCTTTATTAGATTTAAAAAATTTGCCAACTTTTTTTCCCAAGAATTCTCAGCCTAGTCTAGTGGTTGATAGCGGTCCTTGTCGGCGACGACCCTCTCGTTTAATAGACTTACGAGAAGAAAAAGTTAAGGTAATCAGAAAATAATAATATGAAAAAATATAGTCTTAAAAAAATTGGCACCGCTTTGTTTCTAACTCTTCTACTTGGCGGTATTTTTTTATCTGGTTTTTATCTAGGAACTAGCGCTGATGGAGAAGAGAAGTTCCCGATTATCGCTTATTCTGAAGAAGCACGCCGGGCAGCCTTAGATGGCGATAAAGATTCTTTTGACTTTAATCTTTATTTTGAGGTTTGGCATAGTTTGAAAACTAATCATGTTGATAAGAATAAGTTAAAAGACCGCGACCTATTTTACGGTTCCTTGGAAGGATTAGCCGCCGCCACTAAAGATCCTTATACTGTTTTTATGAATCCAGAACTAACCGGCGAATTCTACGAAGATTTATCAGGTACTTTTGAGGGTATTGGCGCTGAAATCGGTTTGCGTGATGATATGATTACTGTGGTTGCGCCACTTGACGGCATGCCTGCTCAGAAAGCCGGCCTGCGTTCAAGTGACAAGATTTATGCGATTGATGGCGAATCGGCCCTAGGTCTGAGTGTTACTCAGGCTGTTAAAAAAATTAGAGGCCCGAAGGGAACTGAAGTTACTCTAACTATTATCAGAGGAGAAGAAAAACCTTTTGACGTGAAAATAGTTCGCGATAGGATAGTTGTTGCGAGCGTTAAGACTGAAATGCGTTCCGATGGTTTTTATGTGATTAAAATTAGTAATTTCAACGATGATACTCAGAATCTGTTTAATCAGGCTGTCGCTGACATTTTAATCAAGCAGCCAAAAGGTATAGTTTTAGACTTACGTAATAATCCGGGCGGGTACTTAGACACTGCAGTTGATATTGCTGGTGACTGGATTAAAGAGGGGCCGATAGTGGCAGAACAATATGGCGAAAACAGACGTTCAGAGCATTTTTCTAACGGCCGTGCTCGTTTAGCATCTTTCCCAACTGTAGTTTTGATAAATGAAGGTAGTGCCTCTGCTTCGGAAATTGTTGCTGGCGCCCTACGTGATTACAAAAAAGCAACGGTTATCGGCGCTAAGAGCTTCGGCAAAGGTTCGGTTCAGACTATTAAAGATTTGAGCGATGGTTCGTCTTTGAAAGTAACGGTGGCTCATTGGTTAACTCCGGCTGGAGATTATATTAATGATACCGGCATAGAACCATCCATCAAGATTGAGTTAACAGAAGATGATATAAATAAGGACCGCGACCCCCAGCTTAATAGAGCCCTGGAATTCTTAAAAAATAATAAATAAAGAAAAAAGACGCTGGCTAGAGAACCGGCGTCTTAAGTTTTGTTTGCTTTGTTCATTTTGCTGTCCTTTGCAGCTTCTAAGAGATTT
>CAYGLM010000022.1:0-14010 GCA_964350915.1 uncultured Gammaproteobacteria bacterium
GCAGACCTCTACGATGTCAACGTAGCGCTCTAACCAACTGAGCTACGAGCCCCTTATCAGTGCGCCTAGATGGACTTGAACCATCGACCCCTGCTTTATAAGAGCAGTGCTCTAACCTCCTGAGCTATAGGCGCAATTGGCGCGTGGTCGTTTAGTCTATTTTATATCATTATCATTTTAATTTATCAAGTTTGCTAGATGAAAACTTTTTA
This sequence comes from uncultured Gammaproteobacteria bacterium, assembly GCA_964350915.1. Taxonomy (GTDB): domain Bacteria; phylum Patescibacteriota; class Patescibacteriia; order Patescibacteriales; family UBA12465; genus UBA12465. The sequence goes on from CAYGLM010000022.1 coordinate 213, forward strand.
TTATCTAGTTTATTAACCAACTAAATCCTGAATTATTTTTTTTACCCCCTGGTCACTAATTGCTTGGGCATAGCGCGCATCACCGCGAGGAGAATATTTTTTTAAAAATTCTAAAGCATTAGTATTTTTTATAGAGAAGGCAAATAATTCAGATAAATTTTCATCTTTTTCAGCTATAATTAAAAGAATTTTAGTGTCTGGTAGATTTACTATTAATTCCTCAACCAAATCCTTGAGTGACTCTTCATTCAAATCAAGATCATTTAATTCTTCTGGTTTAAGCCAAGACCAGGCAATGGAGTCAAGTTCTGTTATTTTTAAGCCACTCAATACTCTACCCCAAAGCTTAAGATCAGAAATCCTCCGGGAGCGATAAAGTTGGTTGACGATTTCCTCTCTTCTGGCACCAAGACTGATAAGCTCGGAGGTTGTCATTAAAGTTTCTGGAGTAAGGGGGCCGGTTTTAAAGTTTTTTGTTTTTAAGATTATTCCTGCCAGAAGATTAGTGGCGATATTTTCATCAAAAAGAAAGTTGTCACGCTCTTTTAATAGTTGAAAAACCAGCTCTGAAATAGTCGCCGACCCCAAGTCTATCATATTTATTTGACCAAACTCTTCGTTTGCCGCCTGGCAAGAGATATTTATAACAGGAGTTTTATAAAAGAACTCAATATTATTATCATAAATACCCCCTAAAGATTCTAAATCATCTGCTCCGATGGTAATAATTAAGTCAAAACGGAACTCCCCCGCCTTGGTACTAACATCTCCTGGCTCAAACCAACCATCTTCTGGAGAAACAATAAAATTTAATTGATTATTTTCTACTACATATTTTATCTGACTCACTTTAGTGGTACTTATATCGAGAGAAACAATAAAGCGACGTAAATGCTCTAGCTGATATTTAATTTCGCTTGATCCCGGTAAGAATGCTAGTAATTCTTTTGAGACCAGGGGGTTGGTTAATGGCTCCGCGGCGGCCACCTCTACTGTCTTGCCAGTTTTTTTTAAAGCCAGAAATAGTCCTAAAGCAGCCGAGACAGCGTCTGGGCGCCAGTCCATAGGAAAAACAATCAGGATAGCTCTAGCCCGCTCTATTTGCTTGAAAATTTGTTCCTTGACCGTTAGCATTAAAGGTGTTTTTAGTTGGAGATGACAAGCAGTCATCAACTAATCAATATATAATGATTTTTTGGCCCAGTCAAGCCTTTTTTTAATTGACTTGAGCTGGTTTTTTTGGTAATTTTAAGTTATGAAAAAAGAATTAAAAAAGACTTATCAGCCCTCGAGCTGTGAGACGAATATTTATGAAAAATGGCAAAATTCAGGCTATTTTAATCCGGATAATTTAGAGCTACCAGAAGACGCTCCTTGCTACACAATTATTCTACCACCTCCCAACATTACTGCTAAGCTACACCTGGGACACGCAGCTACCTTAGCCATAGAGGATTTAATGATTAGGTTTAAGAGACTAAACGGTTTTAGAACACTTTGGTTGCCCGGAACTGATCATGCCGCCATAGCAACCCAGAACGTGGTTGAAAAAAAGATTTTGCAAGAACAGGGAAAAACTAGGCACGATTTAGGTAGGGAAAAATTTTTAGCAGAGGTTTGGAATTTTTTACGGTTAACACAAAATCAAATATTAGAACAAACTAGAAGCATGGGAGCCTCACTGGACTGGTCGCGCCTAGCCTTTACCTTGGACGAAGAGAGACAAGTGGCCGTTAAAACGATGTTTAAAGAAATGTATGACGAGGGCGTTGTTTATCGGGGCGAAAGAATGGTTAATTGGTGTCCGCGCTGTCATTCTACTTTGGCCGATGATGAGGTAGAACATAAAGAAGAAAAGGCCAAACTTTACTGGATCAAATACGGACCATTTGTGTTAGCCACCTCTAGACCTGAAACTAAACTGGGTGACACGGCCGTAGCCGTTCATCCAGACGATGAAAGATATCAAGCACTTATTGGTCAAGAACTAGAGATAGAAGGGGTCTTGGGAAAGTTTACCGTAAAAGTTGTGGCTGACAAAGCAGTAGATATAAATTTTGGCTCTGGTGCAATTAAAGTTACGCCTTCACACAGCTTTGTGGACAGTGAAATAGCGGAAAGACATAATTTGCCTGGTAAAAAGATTATTGATGAAGATGGGAAAATGATGGCTAACTGCGGAAAATACGCCGGCCTAAAAACTAGAGAGGCACGAGAAGCGATAGTTTTTGATATGGAAAAGATGGGACTCATTGATCATATTGAAGAAGACTATGTTCATAATTCAGCGCGCTGTTATCGTTGCGATGCTGTTATAGAGCCACTGCCTTCGCGCCAATGGTTTATTGCGGTTGATAAAGCAACTGCTAGACTAGAAGGAAAATCTTTAAAGCAAAAAGCCATCGAGATTGTAAGGGCAGGAGAAATAAGTTTTGTGCCCGCAAGATTTGAAAAAAGATATCTTGATTGGATGGAAAATTTACACGACTGGTGTATTTCGCGACAAATTTGGTTCGGACATCAGATACCTGTCTGGTATAAAGGAGAAGAAGTTTATTGTGGTTTAGAAGCTCCTGTAGGAGAAGGCTGGACTCAAGATACAGACACTCTTGATACTTGGTTTTCTTCTGGCACATGGACCTTTTCAACTCTTGGTTGGCCAGAAAATTTTTCCCAAGGGATTAAAAAAGGCGACTTAGCCAAGTTTCATCCTACGCAAGTTTTGGAAACTGGTTATGAAATTATTACTCTCTGGGTTTCACGCATGATAATGATGTCCCTGTTTGCTATTAAGGAAATTCCTTTCTCTCAAGTTTATTTACATGGCATGATTTTAGATAAGGATGGTAAGAAGATGTCTAAATCTAAGGGTAATGGCATTGACCCCTTGAAAATGGCGGAGAAGTATGGTGCTGACGCAGTTAGATTATCTTTACTCATGGGCTCAACCCCAGGAAACGACGCTAGATTCAGCGAAGAAAAAATAGAGGCGAAAAGGAATTTTATTAATAAGTTGTGGAACGTTTCTCGCTTTATTATCAGTGCTTGCGTCGAGAGTAAAGCAAGTATTCAAAAGAAGGATGTTAATACTTGGCCGACAGCGAAAACCGCAGCTGATCACTGGATTCTGGCTGAACTAAATAACACAATTACTAAGGCAAGTCAGGATCTAGAAAAATTAGATTTTTCTTCTGCCGCAGAAACGCTGAGTGAATTTACCTGGAACAACTTAGCGGACTGGTATTTAGAAGCCGCTAAGATAGAAAAAGAAAAAGAAGAGATTTTAATTTTCATATTAAGAAAGCTTTTGATTCTCTGGCATCCTTTTATCCCATTTGTTACTGAAAAGATTTGGGAAAGCTTTAATGACAATTTATTGATGGTGGAAAAGTGGCCGCAGATAGTCGACAAAGATTTTTTTTATAATCAGAAGGAATCAGACTTTTCAGTTATTAAAGATTTGGTTATCGCAATTAGAAATGCTCGTAGTAAAAATAGGGTAGAACCGGCGCAGAAGCTAACGGCGGTAGTATATGGTCACAAAAAACTATCATTGATAAACGGCAATCAGGAATTGATTAAAAGGTTAAAAACCGGCATAGAAACTTTAGAGATTAAAGAAAGTGGAGAAAAAATATCAGGCGCTATTGTTGTTATTTCTGGAGAAATTGAAGCTTATCTTGTGGGCGCAATTGATCAGGACAAAGAGAGACAGCGCTTGCTTAAAGAAAAAGAAACGCTTGAGCAGCTAGTTATTCGTCAGGAAGAAAAATTATCTAATCAAGAATTTATTAATCGAGCACCGGAAAAAATTATTGCTGCTGAAAAAGAGAAATTAAGCGTTTATCAGCGTGATTTAGAAAAAATAAATCAAGTAATCAATCAATTATGACCCTTAAGAGCTATCTAATAGTCATGGCAACATTAACAGCGGCCTGCTGGGGAATATTTATTTTCGTTGCTGGAATGATTGACCCCTTTGCTACTAACTGGCTTGGTTTTGCTTTATTTTATTCAGCCTTATTTTTAGCAGTTAGTGGTTCAGCCGCCTTGTTTGGTTTTTTTATTAGGTTTGTCGTTCTTAAGAAAGAGTTAGCTTTTAATTTGGTAAAAATAGCTTTCCGCCAATCTTTTTTATTTGCGCTATTTTTTACCGCCGCCCTCTTTCTCAAGGCGAATCAGTTGTTTAATTGGCTCAATCTAGCACTTTTAGTAATGGGCTTTTCTATTTTAGAACTATTTTTAATAAGTTATAAAAAAAATCGTTAAAAGATTAACTATATGAAAGATAAGTTGCATTCATTGCGCTTGGAAATAATAAATAAGCTTCAGGAGGCAGCTAGCCCGGAGGTATTACAGGAAATAGAACATCGTTACTTTTCTCGTAAAGGCGAGTTAAGTGCAATTATGCGAGGGCTTAAAGATTTGAGTTTGGAATTAAAAAAAGACTTAGGAGGATTAGCTAATGAGATTAAAAAAGAACTTGAAGAAAAACTAGAGAAAACCAAAGCAACCTTGCTCGCTAAATTAGAGCCAGCCGAAGAAACAGATGTTACTTTGCCAGGAAGAATAATGCCCCAAGGGCATCTCAACCCCCTAACTATAGTCCAAAGAGAAATAGAAGACCTATTTTCTTCGTTGGGTTTTATGATTGCTGATGGTCCGGAGTTGGAAAGCGATTATTTTAACTTCACCGCCCTTAATGTTCCACCCCTTCATCCCGCGCGCGACATGCAGGACACTTTTTATGTCACTAGTCCACGCAAAGAAGAACAGGACGACGATTTAGTAATGAGAACCCAAACGTCGCCGGTTCAGATTAGATTAATGCGTCAATATGGTGCCCCTTTGAAAGCGATTGTTCCGGGCAGATGTTTTCGTAACGAGGCAACTGACGCTCGTCATGAGCATACTTTTTATCAGTTTGAAGGAATTATGGTTGGCAAAGAAATAAATTTTTCTCACTTAAAAAGCTTATTGGAGCTAGTGGGAAAAAAACTTTTTGGTCCCGATACTAAACTGAGAATGCGGCCGAAGTTTTTTCCTTTTGTTGAACCAGGAAACAACGGCGAATACACTTGCTTTTTATGTGCAGGAGAAGGTTGTCGTGTTTGTAAGCAGAGCGGTTGGCTAGAAATAGTGGGAGCGGGTTTAGTTCATCCAGATGTTTTACGAGCTGGCGGAATTAACCCTGAAGAATATTCCGGCCTAGCTTTCGGTTTTGGATTGACCAGGTTAGCCATGCTTAAATATGGTATAAGCGATGTTAGATTATTTAATAGCGGAGACTTGAAGTTCTTAGAACAATTTTAAACATATATGTATATTTCTTATAATTGGTTACAAGATTTCGTTAAAATACCAAACAAGGTATCAGCTAAAGATATGGCTGATAAACTTACGGCACACACGGTCGAGGTGGAGGGATATTTTGATCAGAAAGAAAAATTTAGAAATGTGGTTGTTGGGAGGGTGTTAGAAGTTAATAAACATCCAAATGCTGACAAGCTTAGATTGGCCCTAGTGGATATAAAAGAAAAACAATTAAGAATTGTTTGCGGTGCTTCTAATTTAGAGGTCGGACAACTGGTGCCAGTGGCAACAGTGGGAGCGGTTTTGCCAGGAGATTTTGAAATAAAATTAAGCAACATCAGAGGAGAAGAATCAGAGGGAATGATTTGTGCTGAAGATGAGCTGGGATTAGGAGATGATCATGAAGGAATAATGGTTTTAGATAAACGCGCCAAGATTGGATCGTCATTTGCAGAATATTTAAATTTGAAAGACATTGTCTTTGAAGTTGATAATAAATCTTTATCTAATCGTCCTGACCTATTAAATCATTACGGGTTAGCACGAGAATTATCAACTATTTTTGAGTTGCGTCTAAAGCCATACGATAAAATTGTCGGCCCTAAACAGGACTACGAAGCATCCAAGGGTAACAATCTAGCAGTAGAAGTGGTTGATAGTAATCTCTGCCCGCGCTACATGGCTGTGAGAATAGAAAATATTACTATTACTGATTCCCCTGCTTGGCTGAAGGATAGATTAATAGCGGTTAATCAGCGACCGATTAATAACATAGTAGATTTGACCAATTATGTTATGTTAGAGTGCGGGCAACCACTTCATGTTTTTGATGCGGGCAAGGTTAAAAAAATTCAAGTCAGACAAGCTGCTAAAGGAGAAACAATAGAAACGCTTGATGATAAAGAAAGAGTTTTGGCCCCGGAAGATTTAGTTATTACTGATGGCAAAAATCCAATTGCTATTGCTGGCGTGATGGGTGGAAAAAACAGCGAAGTAGATGAAAACTCAGTCGCTATAATCTTGGAAGCAGCTAATTTTCGTGCAGATAGCGTCAGAAAAACTTCTCAGCGCCTTGGTTTACGTACGGAAGCATCTTTAAGATTTGAAAAATCACTTGACCCAGAATTGACTAGCGACGCCATATATCGCTTTATTTCCTTATTAAAAGAAGCTTGCCCCCAAGCAAAGGTAGTTGGGCCGGTAATTGATTTGTATAGTAAAAAACAAGAAAGCGAGAAAATTATTCTCGATTTTGCCTGGCTTTTTGCTAAAATTGGCCAAGAAATACCGCGCGACCAAATCGTTAATATTTTATCCCATCTTGGATTTAAACTAGTTAAACATAAGGATAATTTAGAAGTTCAAATTCCTTCTTGGCGCGCGACCAAAGACGTTAAATCTAAGGAGGACATAGCGGAAGAAGTTTTGCGTATTTACGGTTATAACAATATTGAATCCACGTTTCCAATAGAAAGAATGGGTGCCCCGGTTATAAATCAGGAAAGAGTGTTGGAAAGAAAAATAAAAGATATTTTAGCGCTCAAATTTAGCCTAACAGAATCCTATAATTATTCTTTTGTTGGCTCGGAACAGCTCAAGAAATTAAATATCGATTTTTTTAACCACCTTAGACTAGTTAATCCGCTTTCAGAAGTTCATAGTATGTTGCGTCAATCTTTAGTGGCAGGACTTACTGGCAATATTAAATCAAATCAAGCCAAAGAAGATGAGTTGAGATTTTTTGAGGTAGGTAGCGTATTTTTTGATGCGCCCGGTGATTTCATTAAGAATGACAATAGTGAGGATAAGTTGCCTTATCAAGAAAAAAAGATTGGTATCGCCCTTGCGAATAATAAGAAAGATGTTTTTTCTCAATTGAAGAGTGTCGTTACCAGTTTTTTGCAAGAGTTGTTGGGCAAAAAAACAGAAATTACTTTTTCCCACTTTGATAATTTACCAGGTTGGGCTGACAGCAAGATGTGCGCGCAGATATCTGTTCACAAACAAGAGATTGGCCTGATAGGATTACTTAGCCGCGAAGCAGCCGTTAATACGAACATTAAATTGAAAACAGCTTTAGCGGAAGTAAGTCTAAAAACAATTATAGAGTTATTGGCTAGTCAGCCAGATAATCGTTTTCAAGAGCCTCCAAAATTTCCACCAATAATCCGCGATCTATCTTTTGTCGTTTCCGGTAAAATATTGTATAATGATATTAAGAAAGAGATCGCTTCATTCCACGAGTTAATTAAATCGGAGGAATTGATAGATGTTTATGTCGGTGATAAATTAACCAAAGGAGAAAAGAGCTTAGCTTTTCGCATTCATTTTCAAGCCGATGACCGTACGCTAGTTTCATCTGAAATAGACGAACTACAAGTTAAATTGATAAATCACCTGGCGGAAAAGTTTGAAGCTAGAATAAGAGATTTTTAGTTTTCAAATTTTTATCTTTTAAATAATAATCATATGCTTTCAACTTCCGGCGACATTTTAAATATTATCTTGTCTGTTTGTGCGCTTATCCTTACATTCTTTATTGCTCTAGCAATTTACTATTTAATTTCTAGCATTCAAAAAGTACATAAAGTAGTAAAAATGGTTGAATCGGGTATAATAAAAGCGGAAGAGGCTATTTCTTTGATTAAAGAAAAGGTAAAGAGCGGGTCCGCATATTTAATGGTAATGACAGAAATAGCTAAACAAGCAATGGAGTTCGCGAAGAAGAGAAACTGGTCTAAAGATAAAGATGAAACCGGCAGTAGTCAGAAAAGAAAAAAATAAACAGATAGACATAATAACAAAAAACCGCAGATCAGTTCTGCGGTTTTTTTATTGATTGAGTGTAAACTATTTGCTCATAAATTATTTACAATCTTTATTGCTGCATTTTTCTTTTCCTGATTTATTAAATATCATCAGGGCGCTGCAATTAGGGCAGTCTTTTCCTGTCGGCTCGCCTGAATAAGCATTCTTGCACTGAGGATAGTTACTGCAAGCATAGAAAGCGCCGCGACGGCTGAATTTTTTTACTATTTCTCCTTGCTGACAGATTGGGCACTTAACAGAGGGTGCGCCGCTGGTAGACACGCTCTTAATATTTTTACATTTGGGGTAACCCGAGCAAGCTAAGAATGGTCCATATTTTCCAGTTTTGACTTTCATTTCTGCGCCGCACTTATCACATACTGTGCCGGCATAACGCTTTTCCAGTTCTTGAATTTTTGGATCAGCACTTTCAGCTTTTTCATTGTCAGCACCTCCGACTTTTTTAATATTTTTACAAGCAGGGAAAGCGCTACAAGCTAAGAATTTTCCATATCGACCAGTCTTTATAAGCATGTTCGCGCCACACTTATCACATTTTTCTTCAGATTTTTCGATAGGCATAATATCTTCTTTATTTATTTCTTGGTATTTATTTTCCAGATTATGACTGAAGTCTTGATAAAAATCCGCAATTACTGGCTGCCAAGACTTTTCTCCTCTCGCCACTAAATCCAAATCTTCCTCCATCTGGGCGGTAAATTTATAGTCAGCAATCTTAGGAAAATGTTTTATTAAAAGATCAATAACAACGAAAGCGATTTCGGTTGGTTTAAGTCGCTTATTTTCATCTCTTTCTACATAATTGCGCGCAATAATTGTGGCGATAGTCGGAGCATAGGTTGATGGTCGGCCGATACCGTGTTTTTCCATTTCTTTTACTAAGCCAGCGTCAGAATATCGAGCCGGTGGATTAGTGGCGTGTTTCTCAGAAATTATTTTGATAAGTTCTAATTCTTCTTTTTCAAAGACAGAAGGCAATTCTTGTTCTTTGGTTTTTTCCGGCCAGACTTTCAAATAGCCTGGAAATGAAATTGTTTGGCCGGTTGCCCGTAAAATGTAGGAATTTTTTTTATTTTTTGCGCTTACATCAATAACGGTAGAGTCTAATTTTGCCGCTGTCATTTGACTAGCTAGCGCTCGTTGCCAGATTAGACGATATAATTTAACTTCCGCAGGTTCTAAATTTTTAGTGATATCTTCAGGGGTGGCCAGCGCTTCAGTTGGCCTAATCGCCTCATGTGCTTCTTGGGCATTACGGCTTTTATTTTTAAACGACCGACCACCATCATGATATTCTTTTCCTAAGTTAGCTTTAATCCAATCTCCAGCACCTTCGATAAACTTAGCAGAGAGGTTTAAAGAGTCTGTTCTCATGTAGGTTATAAAACCCTTTTCATATAATTTCTGAGCGACGCTCATAGTCTGCTTCGCACTATATCCTAAGTGGCGGTTAGCTGCTTGTTGTAAAGTAGAGGTAGTAAAAGGAGGAGAAGAATTTTTGCTGACACTTTTTTTCTCCACCTTATCAACAGAATAAGTGCAATTTTTAAGGACGCTTTCTAACTTGGTAGCGTCAGCTTCTTTAATCGTTAGCTTGTCAAAAGACTTATCATCAATTTTTATCAGGTTAGTATTGAAGGAAGCTTTTTCTGAAGTTTTTAGTTCGGCGCCAACAGTCCAATACTCTTCAATATTAAAAGCTTTTATGTCTTTTTCTCTTTCCACGATTAGCCTCGTAGCAACACTTTGGACGCGACCAGCTGAGAGGCCCTTAGCAACTTTTTTCCATAAAAAAGGAGACAGTTTGTAACCTACTAATCTATCTAACACCCGGCGCGCCTGTTGAGAATCAACCATGGCAAAATTTATTTGTCTAGGAGCAGCCAAGGCTTCAGTGACAGCGTCTTTAGTAATCTCATGAAAAACTATGCGTTGTATTTTATCTTCATCAGCATTTAAAGCTTTGGCTAAGTGCCAAGCAATCGCCTCTCCTTCGCGGTCTTCGTCAGAAGCCAAAATTATGTTATCAGCCTTGGCGGCTGCTGATTTTAAAGCGCTAACCACTTTTTTTGCCTTGGTCGGGATAACGTATTTAGGAGTAAAATTATTTTCTAAGTCTACCCCTAGCTCTCTAGCGGGTAAATCGCGAATGTGTCCAAAAGACGACTCGACGCGATAATTTTTGCCCAGGAATTTACTGATAGTTTTTGCCTTTGTGGGAGACTCGACGATTATTAAATCCATATTTATAAAAACTGAAGATTATTAGGCTGGTTCGAAGCAACCGTCTTTTTCCAAGATAGCTTCAGCCAGTGTTAATATAGTTAGTGTACTATTTATTAGCGAGGTGTCAAGCGAGGACAGTCGCGCTATTTCTTCGGCATTAATTCTTTTACCGCTTTGATAAGCCTTTGTTATTAAGGAAAAAAGCTCGTTTTCGATTTGATTTTTTGGTTGATATTTTTGATAAATTTTTGTTTTTGTCTTCAGTATTTGCTTTTTATCGTGTAAATATAATTCCGACTCTAAGTCAAAGGCCTGTATAATATCTGCGGCGGAAAGTATTGGCCAGCTCCCTTGTTGTAGTAATCGGTTAGTGCCAGAAGAAGATTCAAGAAATATATTTCCTGGAACTACCCACACATCTCGCCCTTGCTCTAAGGCATGGCGGGCGGTAATAAGAGAGCCAGATTTTTTTCGGGCCTCTATTATTAATACGGCCTGAGATAATCCGGAAATTAAGCGGTTACGTCGAGGAAAATTTTCTTTTCTGGGTGGATAGTCGGGCAGGAACTCTGATAGAAGCAAGCCGTTTTCCTCGACAATCATTTTGGCCAAGGAAAGATTGGAGCGAGGATATATTTTATTCCAAGATAATCCTGACCCTAAGACTGCAATAGTACTTCCTTTTGTTGCTAGCGCCTGCTTATGAGCTAAAGAATCTACTCCTGACGCTAGGCCACTAACAATTATAATGCGACTTGTAAGTGGTGGCAATAATTCTTCTAGGACCCGAGCGGCATAGGAGCTAGGAAGACGTGAGCCAATGACAGCAAGAAATTTATAATTTTTAATTGAGGCGAGCGCTAGGTTGCCGCGATAGAAAAGTATTGGTGGCGGATCAACAATTTCCAAAAGAAGAGAAGGGTAGTCGTCGTCATGCCAGGAAACAAAATTTACCCCATTTTTTACAAGCGACTCTTGTAGATGCGCGAGAGAAAAATTCTTTTGCCAAGATAAAAAATTTTCAATGTCGCCAAACCTAAGTCCGGCAGTAGCTAAGCGGCGACTGCTAGCTAGAAAAATATCAGACAAGGGATGAAATGATTTTTCGAGTAGCTTTATTTTTCTAGGACCAAAAAAAGGACAAGCGGATAAATGTAAAAGCGCTAAGTTGTTTTTTAGTTTGCTCATCTATTTATTGCCACGATTAGTTAATTTGTTTATTTTTGAAGCTTATCAACTAGCTCAATATATTATAATCTAATTAAAATAAAATCCCGCTAAACAGGAGCGGGACTAAAAATTGATGGAATACCTAGTTTTTATAAGGAAAATAGCGGAAACTTGTCGCTATAGTTAATTTTAATACAGGTTAATTACTAATTTACCAAGTCACTAAGTTTATAAGTAGAAGCATTTTTTTTAAGCTGAGCTAGTTCTTCCTGAGAAAAATTTTGTAGGACAAATTTGTCAGCCGGAATTCTAGTTCTTAACAGTTCATTTTTCACACCTATTCTTAAGCGCTTGAAATTCTTAGTTTTAAGATGGGAGATTATAGAATCGATACCGCGATGACCAGCGCTACCAGAATTAGAAGAAATTTTTATTTCACCAAAATTAAGATCAAGCTCGTCTTGAATTATTGTTAACACTTGATTTAAGTCTTGATCTTTCTTGGCGAAAAGACCCAAATTTTTTGTTAAAAGGCCGTAATAATCTAGGAGCTTGCGGACGCAAGCGCCAGAATTATTCATGAAAGTCAGAGGCTTGGCGACAATAAAACCATCAACCTCATGAATTAAAGCATTGAATTTAGAACTTTCTCGCCAAACAGCCTCTGGAAAAAGATTGTCTAAGAATATCCAACCAGCGTTATGTCGCGTGTGGCGATATTTTTCACCTGGATTGCCGAGACCGATGATGATGTGCATATTATTTATCGGAGTAAGTAGTATGAGACTTTCTTTCCTTGGTAACGGTGATGGTTATAGGGGTTCCTAAAAGTCCGAATTTTTCTCGGAAGCGATTTTCTACAAAGCGGACGTAAGAAAAATGAAGATCGTCATTTGGTCCGATGCGCAAAATAAAACTAGGAGGATTAGATTTTATCTGACGGAATTCATATATTCGCGGTGCTTTTAGCCCCTTACCTTTAGCGGGACGGTGGATTTTTACAATATGCTTTAAGAATTTGTCAGCCTGTGAGTCACTTATCTGCAACTTTCTCTGCTTGCTTACTTCTAAAACTAAATCCATAATTTTTTTCACCTTCTCTCCAGTTTTAGCAGAAATAAATTGTACCGGCGCCCAAGTGGCGAAAGGCATCTTGTCATATAGAGTTTCGGTCCATTTCTTAGTATTACGCTCCTCAACAATATCCCATTTATTGGCGATAAAAATTAAGCTCTTTTTCCTTTCAACTATTTCTTCTATTAATTTGGAATCCTGATGAGTTAAGGGCTCGCTAATATCTAACACTAACAGGGCAACATCTGCTTGATCAAGCGCTTGTAGCGATTTAAGCATGCCTGAACCCTCAAGATTTTTTACTTTTTTACCGCGCTTAGCAATACCAGCCGTGTCAACTAGTAGTATTTTTTCATCTTGATAAATTATTTCTGTATGTTGAGGCTCTCTGGTAGTATGGGCGACTGGGCTGACAATTACTCTTTCGTAGCCGAGGATAGAGTTAAGAAGAGAGGATTTTCCGACATTGGGTTTACCGACAATACAAACATTAACCGCATCGCCCCTAGTTCTTTCGGGGATATGTTGACTCCTTTTTTTATCAATAGTATCAATAATTATATCTAACAAATCACCTGTCCGAGCGCCACTAACAGCCGATACTGAATAAGGTTCACCTAGCCCCAGCTTATTGAATTGAGCTGCTTCGGGCGACAAATTAAAACTATCAACCTTATTTGCAATTAAAAGAGTTTTCTTTTTATACTTTTCAATTTTATTAATAATAGCTGCTAGCTCGCGATCTTCTGGTAGCAGTCCCGCCTTAGCATCGACGAGAAATAATATTAAATCAGCTCGGTCAAGATAGTCTTTCGCTTGTTTTTGTGTTTGTCCGTCTATACTTTTATCGGAAAATTTATTATCAGCAAGATGGCGCCAGTTAAGTAAGCCAGCCGTGTCTACTAATTCGAAAGCACTATTTGACCATTCTACTAAACCTAAATTACTATCGCGCGTAGTGCCAGCAATATCAGATACTAAAGCTTGCCGCTTTTCAGTAAAACAGTTAAAGAGAGTTGATTTGCCGACATTGGTGCGTCCGCAAATAGCAACCAGGGGCAAGTTATAGCTATTTTTTTTAATCATACAATTATTCGGCTTTATTAGCATCAGTTCCTAGAATTAAAACAAAGTCAGCAGCGTCATCCTGGTCTTGATACTCTTTTATCCACTCAGGAAAATCAAA
>CAYGLM010000023.1:0-13688 GCA_964350915.1 uncultured Gammaproteobacteria bacterium
ATTCATTATATAGTAAGAATACGGATTATTCAATTTTATTTTGGCTGAATTTTTATATGGGATTATTTTCTTTTGGTAACGAGAATCTTTTTTTAGGGATAGACATAGGTGATTCTTCCTTAAAGATGGTAGAACTTAGAAAAAAGGGGAGAAAAATCCAGCTTTCTAATTATGCTTTTAGTGAGAACGTTAGCAATATTAATTTTAATAAAATAGAGGATATTGATTATTTGTCTCAAGCAATTTCTAAGGTAATCAAAGAGGCCAGCATTAAGGCTAGGCGCGCCACTGTTTCTTTGCCTACTTTTGCAGTTTTTTCCTCAATTATAAATATCGTTAATGCTGATAAGAAGAATTTAGCTCAAGCAGTCAGCGGAGAGGCCAAGAAGGTTATCCCCTTGCCTTTAGAAGAAATGATTCTGGACTGGAAGGTAATTCCTGATAAGAACGGAAAAATTCCCAGTTCCGGTAGCATGCAAATATTTTTAACTGGTTCTCCGAAGAAACTCGTGCGCAAGTATATGGAAGTCTTTAAGCGCGCTGGTATTATTTTAGCTAGTTTGGAGACGGAAACCTTTTCTCTAGTTCGCTCCTTGGTTGGCGATGATAAGGCGCCGATTATGATTGTAGAAATTGGCGCTAACAGCACCGACTTATCAATTGTTAATGAGAGCATTCCAGTTTTAAATCGTAGTTTGACTGTTTGCGCGGCGACTGTTACTAAAATTTTAGAAGAGAAGTTGGGTATGAGTTATGCTCAAGCCGAACAGTTTAAGCTCGACTTTAGTTTCGCGCTCAGCGCTGACGGCAGCCAGGAAGAACTTCCCAAATTGATAACCACTGCTCTTGAGCCGATTGTTACCGAGATGCAGTATTTAATAGATTTTCATCAGTCGCAAAACAATGAACCATTAGAAAAGATAATTCTTTCTGGTGGAGGATCTTTGTTTTTAAATCTGGCAGAATATTTTTCTGAGCGTCTAGAGGTGAAAGTGATTATCGGTGATCCTTGGAATAGAATTGAATATCCGCAGGAGATTAAGCCGGTTTTACAAGAGGTCGGACCCAAGTTGGCGGTTGCCATTGGCTTGGCGATGAGGGAAATTTGATAAATTAATGAAGGATATTGGATAAATTATGCTGTTTGCCAAAAAAAACAATCAAGCGGTGGAAGAGGGTAGGGTTTTGCAGAATCCTAAGATTTTGGAAGTTAATTTGATTAAGGAAGAATCAGCGCTGGATTTTAATTGGAAGAAGAATATTAAATCTTTGTTGTTTGCCCTGGGAGTAACTATATTTATTATTGTTGAACTTTATCTTGGACTTGATTGGTGGCAAAAAGATGAAGAGGCGCGTTTAGAAGTTATCAGTGCACAAACAACTCAAACTAGTCGCGAAGTAGCGGAATTTCGTCAGAAAACCGCGGAAGCTTTAGCTTATCAAGAAAAAACAGTTGAGGTTGGTCGTCTGCTGAATGATCATGTCTATTGGACTAATTTCTTTTCCTGGTTAGAAAAAAATACCCTTAGCACGGTCAATTACGGTGGTTTTTCTGGAACAGTTAAAGGCAGCTATTCTTTGTCCGGGAAAGCAGGTTCTTTCGCTGAAGTTTCCTGGCAAGTTAAGCAATTTATGGATGACCCCATGACTATAAGTGCAAGTGTGGACTCGGTTTCTTCGGGTGAAAATAAAACTAGGGAAGAATTGGCGACAGAACAAGCTGAGCGTTTAGCTGAATTAGCTAGACTAGGAGAACCTATTTCTCAGGCAGAAGCAATAAAGCCGCCAGGGGTTTCCTTTTCTTTGAATTTAGAGATAAATCCAGAAATATTTAAAAAATAAGATGCCTAGTAATAAGTTACAACATAAGAATGAACTTAACTTGTTTTTGAATGAGTATTTTAATGTTATTGTACTAATTGGCATGATTATTGTTTTTGCCTTCTCTTACTTTTTCTTTTTAGGACCAAAATTTAAGCTTACGACTGCGGCCATTATGGAGAACGTGGAAGCACAGAAACGTCTTCAGGCTGAGCAGGTAAAAAAGCTGCGCGACCTGGAAACCATCAAGCGCTTACATGAAGATATCTCTCCGGCTGATTTAGCTAGATTCAACAGCGTCTTACCTAATCGTTATATTAAAGAAGCGTTGTTTGGCGAAATAGAAGAAATTATTGTTCAACAAGGCTTTTTGATTCAGTCGGTAGACATTAAGGCCGATAAGGATGCTTCTGGCCCCAGTCCTACAGGAATTCCGGAAATGGGTTCCGGTGGCGATGGTAGTAGTGTTGGTCAAATTCGAATTACTATTTCTGTTGGCGCTATTGATTATGTTGGTTTTAAACAATTGCTAAGAACTCTTGAGGCTAATTCTCGCCTATTTGATATTGATTCGGTGGATTTTTCCGAAGGCGGAAATTCTGTAACTTTAGAGTTGATAACTTATTATTATAAATTAGCGCAATAATATATGATGAAAAGTCGATTTGCGCCCTTAATTTTTATCTTATTTTCCATCCTGTTATTAATCGGGATTGGTTTATTATTTTTCCGTCAGCCAGTAGCTAATATGCTTCATGAAAGCACGGGAGTCGCTGGTGTAGAAGTGGTAGTGCGTGCATCCGTGCCTGATGATCAGTTATTGAATACAGCAATATTAAAAAACGAGGCTATGATTTCCTTGAAGCGCAATGTTCAAGTTTTTTCTTTTGAAGATATCTGTGGAGCCAGCGTCAATGCCGCCCAGAAATGTCTTACTGGAAACTCCAGTCCTTTTTCAGAAAATTAAGATTTTATTAAATGCCTAGTAGCAAAGACTTAAGACTGTTGCAGATTCTTGCGGACAAGAAATTTATTAGTCCAGAAAAAGCAGCAGAAATTAAAGAAAAGACAATAGACAAGGGCGAAAGCCTGGCTGTTTTTTTAATTGATAATAAACTTGTTAGCGAAGAGAAATTGACTGAAGCTAAGGCAGAAATGTCTGGGCTTGGTTACTATAGTCTAGTTGACTACGACGTGCCGGAAGCAATTTTGAATTTCCTGCCTGAAGAGATAGCTAGGACTTATAAGATTTTGTGTTTTGCGAAAGAGCTAAAAAATATTAAGATTGGCATGGTTGAGCCGAACCTGAAGGCGATGGAGGCGGTAAATTTTTTAGCGGCTGATGAGCAGTTACAGGTTGAATATTTTTTGATCTCAGAAACTAGTTGGCAAAAAGCCTTTAAGCAATACCAGAAAATTGAACAGGAAATTTCTAGCGCCTTGGAAGTTAAGGCTCAAGAAGATGGTGATGAATTAATTGAGGTTAAGACCGAATCAGGCGATTTTAGCGCCGAAGATATTAATAGCGCGCCAGTTTCACGCATCGTTTCCGTTATTATTCGTCATGCGGTCGAAGCACGTGCTTCTGATATTCATATCGAACCTTATGCCAAGGAGAGTCGCGTTCGTTATCGTATTGATGGTATTTTGCACACCTCGTTAACTCTGCCAAAAAGTATTCATAATTCCGTTATTGCTCGCGTTAAAGTTTTAGCGAAGTTAAAACTCGATGAAACTCGTATTCCTCAGGATGGACGTATTCGTTTAGTAGTTAATAGTCGTGAAATTGATTTTCGTGTTTCTACTTTACCGCTATCTAGTAATGAAAAAGTTGTGATGAGAATTCTTGACTCGGTAGCAGGAGTTCAAACTCTTGAGAGTCTCGGTTTTAATCAAATTGGGCTTAATCGTATTAAAGAGGGAATTAAAAAGACGAGCGGGATGGTTCTTATTACTGGTCCGACTGGTAGCGGTAAAACCACAACTCTCTATTCTATTTTAAATATTCTTAATCAAGAAGGAGTCAATATTTCTACTTTAGAAGACCCGATTGAATATGAAATTAAGGGCATCAATCAAGCTCAAGTAAGGCCACGTATTGGCTTTTCTTTTGCCAATGGTTTACGTTCGCTCTTGCGTCAGGATCCTAATATTATCATGGTCGGAGAAATTCGTGACGAAGAAACTGCGGAATTATCGATTCATGCCTCTTTGACCGGCCATCTTGTTCTTTCCACTTTACATACCAATGATGCTATCGGGGCAGTATTTCGTTTACTTGATATGAAAGTAGAGCGTTTTTTACTAGCCTCAACTTTAAAAACAGTAGTTGCTCAGCGTTTGGCGCGACGTCTCTGTGAACATTGTAAGCAGGAGACAGATTTATCGCCTGATGCACGACAAGAGATGATGGATGAACTTAAGAATTTGCCGGAAACAGTTATCAAGACTGAGTTACCAGGATTTTCCGGTATTGATAATATTTTTTCTAATCATAAAATGTATAAGGCGGTTGGTTGTCAGCGCTGTGAAAATACCGGTTACTCTAGTCGAGTTTCTATTTCCGAAGTTATTGATATCAACGAAGAGTTAAAAGAAATTATTAATAACGGCGACAAGAGTTTCAATGTTGAAACGGTCCGGGCGACAGAAGATTTCGTCACCATTAAACAGGATGGAATAATCAAAGTTTTACAGGGGGTAACGACGATGGAAGAAATTCTAAGAGTTATTGAAAGCTAAGCTAATGGTTATCGCAGGTTAATTTTAAGTATATGGCGATTTATAAGTATTTGGCCGAAGAGAAAAACGGCCGCCGCAAGCGAGGGCAGATAGTCAGCTTAAATGAGTCTGATGCTTTAGCGCGCTTAAGGAGGCTAGACCTCAATCCAATATCAGTTGAAGATACGACCGGAACTTTAGAAAATCGTTTCACGATGTTGATTTCGCCAATTGGCACTAAAGACTTGGTAGTTTTTTCACGCCAATTCTCGGTGATGATTAGTGCCAACATCACGGTTGTTGAGGCCCTTATGATTCTAGTTGATCAGACGGACAATATTTCTTTAAAGAATATGGTGGCGGAGGTTGCTTTTGAAGTCGATAGCGGCTCTTTTCTCTCCGAGGCTTTTAGTAAGCGCCCGAAAATATTTTCTAATTTTTTTATTAATATCATCCGCTCTGGAGAGACCTCGGGTAAATTGGATGAAGTTTTAAATTATTTAGCGGATGAAATGGAACAGAATTATGATATGGCTGCTAAGATAAAAGGCGCCATGATTTATCCAGCTTTTATTATTACCGCCTTGATTGGAGTTGGTATTGTTTTAATGGTTTATGTTATTCCTAACTTGACGGCCATTCTGACGGAAACAAACGCTGTTTTACCACTTTCTACTCGCGTGGTTATTGCCATTTCTAATTTTTTCAAAGACTATCTTTGGCTGGTGGGATTAATTGTTGTCGCAATTGTTTTCTTGATTCGACTATATCTTAAAACTTACATCGGTCGTTTGCAGATTGATATGTTAAAATTGAGAATGCCGATTTTTGGCAAGCTTTTTAAATATATTTATTTGATGCGCTTTACTCGTTCCTTGTCGACTTTACTTAAGGGCGGCGTTATTATTACTCGCAGTCTAGAAATTACCGCTGATGTTGTGGGAAATGTTGTTTATAAAGAATTGATTTTAGAAACTTTGGAATCGATTAACGACGGCAATCCGGTTCACATGGTAATGGATAGAAGTAAATATGTGCCGAAGATGGTGCCACAAATGATTGCGGTTGGTGAAAAAACTGGTAAGCTGGATTCGGTTTTAGATCGAGTGACTAATTTTTACGGACGTGAAACTTCGCAGATGCTGGATAACCTGACTAAATTGATGGAGCCGATTATTATGGTTATCATGGGTGTTGGTGTTGGCATTATGGTCGCCGCTGTTATCATGCCGATGTATAACATGGCCAGTCAGTTCTAATCTAGTTTTTATTAAAGTTGGGGAAAAGGTATTGTCGCCGATTTTATTTAATGCTATAATAAGAACATAATTAATTATTAAATTTTTGGTTGTTATTTTAATAACCGGTATTAAAATAATAATCAGCCTTTTAAAGGAGGTGAAATTATGAACAAGAATAAAAAAGGTTTTACTTTAATTGAGTTGTTAGTCGTTATCGCCATTATCGGCTTGCTATCAACTCTTTCAATTCTGGCTTTGAACCAAGCTAGAGCAAGAGCTAGAGATGCTAAACGTATCTCTGACATTAAGCAGATTCAAACTGCTTTAGAGTTGTATTATAACGATGCGGGACAGTATCCGGCAGTAGCTTCAGTTGCTCCAGGATTGCCGATTGCTTATGGCGCAAATGTATATCTAGCATCCGTTCCTCTTCCACCAAGTCCAGTCGATGGTGCTAGCTGTCCGGGGATTCAGGAGAAGTATACTTATGCACTAACTGCTGCTGGTTCAGGTGGTACAGCAGGCACGGCTGGCTATACTTTGGAATATTGCTTAGGCGCAACAGTTAACACTGTTCCTGGTAATTCTCTACAAACCGCTACCCCAGCTGGTATCAGGACTCAATAGTTTCCTTTCTAGTAGTTAGAAAACCAATACTCATAAAGAAGCCGCCCGTGCGGCTTCTTTTTTTGTCTTTTACCGTATTTTTTGTTATAATTTAATAAATAGAGTTAGTTTAAGAAATCAAGTTAGTTAGTTTAACGCCCGTAGCATTTAAGTCGTTGGCCCTGTTTATTTTATGAAACTTATTCAAGAGCCGGACAAATTAGCTGTGAGCACATTTCTGGCCGCGAACCCTGGTATTTCCGGAGCGGAGTTTTTGTTGAGTCCGGATTGGCAGGAACTTATCAGGCGGGAGGGGGCAGAAGTTTCTACTTTAGCAGTCGTGCGCGATTTGGATTATGGTAATAATGGTCCCGATGCTACTAATTTTTTGGCGCTTGCTGTTTTAATAAAAAAATCGCTTAACAAACGCTTTTTTTATTGGTATGGTGCGCGCAGTCCTTTATTGAAAACTGATTTAAGTCAGGAAGATGCTAGTCGGGCCTTGAAGTTACTGCTTAGTGGCGTGCGCCGTTTAAATCGGCGTTCTTTATTTTTAAAAATTGAGCCAGCTAGTGGTAGTCGAGATTTTTGGCAAACTATTTTTCCAGCAAAATCTTTAGCCGGAGTTTTTAAAGTTAGACCGGCAGCCGATGTTCAGCCGCGTCGAACTCTGGTGCTTAATTTAAATCTTTCTGATGAAGAACTGTTAGCGCAGATGCATCAGAAAACCCGTTATAATATTCGTTTGGCTGAGAAAAAAGGCGTGCGCATTGTTGAAGGTAGTCTGAAAGATTTTTCAGAGTTTTGGCGTTTAATGCAGGATACGGGCGGGCGTGATGGTTTTCGTTTGCATGAAGAGAATCATTATAAAAATTTTTTAGTTCATGGGCAATCAAATTTCATTCGCTTATTTTTCGCTGAATATGAAGGTCAAAAAGTAGCGACTGCTTTGCTGGGAATTTTTGGACGCAAAGCGGTTTACCTTCATGGTGGTAGCGATCATACTGCTCGTCAAGCGATGGCACCCTATCTTTTGCAATGGGAAATGATACGCCAGTCGCGTGCTTCTGGTGCTAAGACTTATGATTTTTATGGTGTAGATGAAGAGAGGTGGCCGGGAGTAACTAGATTTAAGCGCGGTTTTGGTGGAGAAGAAAGGGAGTACCCAGGAACTTTTGATGTAGTTTTTCGCCCGGCACTTTATTCTTGTTATCAATTAGTGAAGCGCATTCGAGCTAAATTAACGAAACACTTGCGAGCTAAATTAGTGAAGAGAAAATAACATATGTTGGAAATAAATAATACGACTAAGCAAAAGATTTGTCGCCGTAAAGCCGCTCGGCTAACAGCGGCGATTTTAGATTTTTATCATTTAGAAGATAAGGAAGTGTCACTTGCAGTTATTGGTGACAAGAAAATGCGCAGTTTAAATCGAGATTTTCGCGGTATAGATAAAACAACCGATGTCTTATCCTTTCCGACCGCACAAATACCAGAATCAAGCGATTTCGATATCAAGCAGTCTTTAGGAGAAATTTTTATTAATATTGATGAGGCTGGGCGCACGGATAAATATATTGAACTTTTCGGGTGTCGTCGGGCACGCGCCTATATTTTTTATTTTTTGTTTGCTCACGGGCTATTGCATCTCGTTGGGTACGATGATAAGACTGAGAAGGGAAGGCGAACAATGATAGCTTTGGGGGAAAAATTTATGGACAGACTTTTTCCAAAAAAATTGGTATAATGAAGATATGAAAAGCGGCAAAGACTTAAAAATTTTCTTGCTCGCCGGAATTTTTGCATTTTTCGGTCTTTTTTTGTTTGCTACTGTTACCGAGGCGCAGGTGATGTATAATTTGCGCGGTAAAGCATATTGGGGAAATCTCGGCTATGTTTATTTTAATTGTCTCGATGCTTCGGTTGGTAATCGTTTAGATGAGCCGGAGAACTTATCTGGCGCCGGACGTTATCTGCCGCCGAACGATCTTTTTCACTTTTACGCTGATGCTTGTCTAGATCCTTATCTTGTTCAGGTAAACGCTAATGGTAGATTTTTTGGTCGCGCTTGGAATGAAAATCTGGGTTGGATTAATTTTTTTGATGATGGCGTTGCTCCAAGTCCTCCAAATTTTGGATTTAATTCCGGCTGTAGCGCGGCGTCTTGTACAAGTGGTTCGGGCTGTATGGCTTGTTATAATTTTGACGAACAAAGAGCTTATGGTTGGGCCAAGGTAGTATCGACCGGAGAATATATCAGTCTCAATGATAAGGACAATAAAGGTCTAGATAACAATAATGTGGTGCGTGCTTGGACGAAGGCCAGTGATCGGATATTCCCCCTAGTAGACGGTCTTTTGTTGGGAGATTTTGGTGGTCGCGCAGCTATGAATAGTGGTCCAAATCCCAACATTCACTTCAACTGCTTAACAGAAAATTATCCAGCGCTTGGTACCTGTGCAACACGTAATTATAAAGTCTATATTGAAAACTTGATTCTTGGGCGCTTAACAGCTCCAAATTGGACTTATTCTCAGGCTTGCGCCGGCGATGCTTTGACTGCTGTTTTGCGTTGGGAGAGATTAGCCGGAACACAAACAGCTTATGAGATTGTTGTAAGTGAAAATAATGTTTTGAGCACTAGTACCGGAGAGTTCGCCTGTTGGTCTAATAAGGTGCCTGGTTCAGCTTTACAATATATAATTTCTAATGCTAATCCAGATTGCGGCGGAAGACTTAAATACGGAACAAATTATTATTGGTGGCTGCGTGGGTATGACGGAGAAGATTTGCCTACAAATTGGATTCAATATGATTCTAACGGTCCTGCTTCTACCGATGGAAATCCTGATAATAATAATTTAACTTTTACTACTTTCAAGCATCGTTTTCCTAACCCCTTCTTTACTTGGTCGCCATTAGAAGTAACCACTGGAACTAGTACGACTTTCACTAGCGAATCTTTTGCTTATGAAGAAGTTAATCCTGACTTACCCCAGTCTTGTCTTGATAATCCAGCTCTGTGTGCCGGTTATCAATGGACAACGACTGACATTCATGCCTTAATTACTAATCCTAATGACCCAATCACCGATATTACTTTCCAAAGAGCTACTAATACGGTCGTCACCTTGGTAGTTACCGATGCTTCTGGTTATTATTGTAGTCGTTCGCAAACAATTGGAATAAATTATGATTTGCCGCTCTGGCGCGAGGTTAAGGCAGAATAATCAAAACAATGATTAATATTTTACGGATAAAAAAAATAGAAAGACCAGGGCTCACAGTTATTGAGCTAGTTGTTAGTTTAGCAGTTATTACTTTTGTGACGGCCATTTTTGTTGGTAATTATCGCGATACTAATAAGAGGACTGATTTAGTGATGACCTCTCAAGGAGTAGTGGCCGATATTCATCGTGCGCAAAACAATTCTTTAGGCCTAACTAAATATGGCGATATTGTTCCGGCTGGCGGTTGGGGAATAAATTTTGATATGGCGCGAAAAAATCAATATATAGTCTTCGCTGATTTAAATGGGCCGGGAGAGACTGGTTATATGCAATATAACTCAGAAACTGAAGGAGATGTTTCAAAGGGTGCGCGTATCATTGAATTGCCCCCAGAGATAGAAATAAATTCTTTGCGTGTGGCCGGGGAGACTTATAATCCTAAATATGCCGTTAACATTACTTTCTTGCCACCTGACCCTAGAACCAATATTCTTTTTACGCCCTATAGTACTTCGACTGCTGTTGAAATAGATATTCGAGAATTGAGAACTAATGCGATTAAGACGATTAAAGTTAATTTTTTAGGTTTAGCTGAAGTTTTAGAGGGCATGATAAATCTTACTACGCCGACTACCCCTGGGAATGGCTCAGATGGCGGTTCCGGTTAGTGACATGGTAAAAATATGTTTATAAAGTTGATAAATAACTTGAGATTTAGAAAACCTAAACCCGCCTTTACCCTAGTTGAAGTCGTGGCTGTTTTGTTTGTTATCGCTGTTGGGTTAATTGGCGTTTTATCTTTGATAGTTCAAAATATTCAAAGCCAGAATATAAATAAAAATAGCATTTCCGCTTATCAGTTAGCTCAAGAAGGATTGGAATTAATTCGTAATGTGCGGGATGATAATTGGCGTGCTGGGGAAGCTTGGAATCGCAACCTGAACCCTGGTTTTTATTTTATGGATTATCGTAATAATTTTCCTTTACCACAGACATCTCCAGAAGATGTTATCCTGTATCAAGATATAGAAGGATTTTTTATCCATGAGCCCGGAGAAGCACGGACAGTTTTTCAGCGCACGATTGAAATACAAAATATCAATTCTTATTCCATTAGAGTTTTTTCTCGAGTCTCTTGGACTGATCGCGATCGCACTTTTAATTATGAATTAGAAACTTTATTGTATGATTGGTATTAATATTTTTAAAAGAAAATTTAAGCTGAATTCCAGTCGCCAGGCCGCATACGGCAATTTTAAAGTTAAAGATAAATCGGGGTTTTCTTTAATTGAGATTCTGGTTTCCGTTATGTTGTTTGTCATTATCGTCATGTCAGCAACGGAAATATTTCGCATGGTTATAAGTAGTCAGCGCGATGCGATTGCAAGTCAGAATGTTCAGGAAAGTTTGAAATATTTTTTTGAAGTAATTGGTAAGGAAATGCGAATGGCCACTAGAAATGGAGGCGCTGGCCCTATGACTAGTATATGTGCCGGCCCTGGTTTTATTGCAGGTGAGATATTTTCTATTTCTAGTAATAGCTTGGGGCAAGTTTTGAAATTTCGTAATTATTATGGTGAATGCGTAACCTATGAATTAGCGCTTGATGGTGACAGTCAGCGCTTTCAAATAACAAGAAACAATCGCACGGGATTTATTTCACCAAAAAAGATAAATATTGAATCTTTGAAATTTGCAGTTGATACTAATGAGCAAGCTAAAATAACTGTTTTCTTGCGTGCTTGGGCCATTGGCGAAGATCGTTTTAAATCGGAGATGGATATCCAAACCACTATTAGTTCAAGATATTATAAATAGTTTCAAGAACATGAAGTTAAAAAATAAATTTACGATTCAGAAATTTGAGAGAAAGGGAAGTGCCATGATTTTAACTATGTTTATTTTAGCGGGAATGTTAATAGTAGCGATGAGCGGCGCTTATGTTGTTTTATTAGGAATTACTGCGAGTGGCACGCAGGCGCAATCAACTAAAGCATATTTTGCCGCTGAATCAGGCATAGAGTTTATTTTATGGAATGTTAGGAAAAATGATATTGATTACGGTATTTCACAAATTGGCACTGGCCTAGCTATCGAGGGCCCTCATTCTCTTTCCGCGGCTAATTTAGAGTATTCCATTTTTCATACCGGCGTCTTTCATGGTTATACTTCCCTCGGCAGTTTTAACACGGCCAAAAGAAGTGTTGAGGTTAGTTTTTAAATTTTATAAGACACTGCTTTTTGCTTTTATTTTGATATCAAATAACGATTGATATTTTAGGGAAAAAATGCTTGGCAGGGTATTCTAAAAATGCTATAATTTAATTATCAGAAAAAGGTAAGCAAGAGATAAAAAGAAAAAGTTTTTCATTCATGAAAATGGCCCTACGGAAAGGGAAAAATAAAGCCCGAGTGTTGGCCGCTATCTTGGTAGTCGGGTCTTTTTTGTTTATTATAAACAATGACGCACAAGCCTTTGATCCTTTAACTTATAGCAAGCCCTGGAACGGGACCTTGTCTGCCGCTGAATGGAATAATTTACCTAACGATTTCTTAAATCGTAATGGCAATGTGGTGATTGGCTCTGTCTCAACAACTTCCAGTTTGACTGTTTATGGTCCAATCTCGGGAACCTCTTTTGCTGGGACAGTTAATGCGCCTAATATTTCTTCGGGACTTTTTGGTGATAATACTGGTTGGGGTAATTATGCTTTCCCAGGATTTTTGTCGGTCGGCACAACCAATCCGAGCTTTTCTTATACGATGAATGTTGCTGGTGACATTAACTTCACTGGTGACCTTTTGAAAAATGGTGTCCCGTTTTTAGGTAGTCGTTGGTCAGCAAACGGTAGCTCGATTTATTATAATCTTGGTAATGTCGGTATCGGTACCAATAACCCTATCGCTCGTTTGCATGTGCCGACTCGTTCAACCACGATTACAGATTATCTTGATTCTCCTTGGTTTTCTTTCGGTGAATATCAAAACTATTTGCTTTATACAGAGCAATTTGAAATGGCTAACTGGACTAAGAATGGCGGCGTACCGGCAGTCGTTTCTAATTCAGCGACTGATCCCGCTGGTACGGCAACTGCGGAAAATATTTCGGCTGGTACTGGTCCGACCGGCTCAGTTTCTCAAACTATTACCAATAACACTAATGGCAATTGGACTTTTTCTGTTTATGCGCGCATGCAATCTGGAACGGGCACGGTTAAATTGAGACTGGATAGTAATAGTCAAGTAGGCACTGAGGCAGAATTTGAACTGACTACTGATTGGAGGAGAATCGCAGTTACTCAAGATTTTATTTCTGGACACACTTCAAAGACTGTTTACGTGATTAACGGTACGCAGGCAATCTCTCTCTGGGGAGCGCAGCTGGAACCAACTACTTTCGCCCGCCCTTATTCTGGAGCGCGTACAACTTCAGCTTTAACAACTCTAACTAGAACAGCTAGAATTACTGGCGCCTTAACAACAACGGGCGCAATAAGCGGTTCCTCTCTAACCTCTAGTGCAGGCATAACTTCTTATGCGACTAATAATATTTATCGCACCTCTCTGACCACCACGCCTTACGATGGTATAATTTTATATTCCAGTAGCAGTGCCGTATCCACGGGGCCACTTGAAAGAATTTCTCCGCGCCTTTCTTGGATTGCTCGTGCTTATGATACGGGTGTAGCTTGGGACAGATTGGTCAAATTTCATACGGAGGCGATACCGACTAGTGGAAATCCAGGGACCGGACGCTTGCGCACTTATTATACCTATGGAACTACTGCAACTGATGGCACGGAAATAGATTTAATGAATATTTTATCAAATGGTTCTGTTGGTATTGGCACAACCGCCCCTAGCTATCGCTTAGATGTGCAAGGCGGACAAGTCAATGCTTCAGGCGGTCTCTGTATCGATGGAGATTGTATGACTAGTTGGAGCCAGGTTGGTGGCGCATATTGGAATCTAAACGGCTCCAACTTATATGCTTCTTCCACTGCCTGGAATTTAGGTATTGGCCTCACTAATCCAACCTATCAATTAGATGTAAATAATACTTTCCGCG
>CAYGLM010000024.1:0-12811 GCA_964350915.1 uncultured Gammaproteobacteria bacterium
TCTCTAGGCACCCCAAGTGGAAAAGACGAGTTTAAAAGCTCGTTTTTTCTTTTAGATAAAATTATATTTTTTGGCAATAATTGACAAAATTATCCTAAAGTTGTACTGTTTAATAAGCAGTTCTTTAAAATATTAATTAAAAATATGAGTCATGAAAATAAAAACTTTAACACCGATTTTTGCTATTTTATTTGCTGTACTATTTATTTCTTGTAAGAAAGTTGACTTGGTAAATTTATATGATACGTACATGTCGCTTTCAGAAATAGAGTACGTTTCTGATAACTACACGGTTAATGATGAGAGATGTGTTGGAAAGATGATTTATTCTCCAAACAGTCCCCGTGACTACGAACCTTTTCCAAAAATTATAAAATACAAAGGGATGGTTATTGATACTGTTTATAATCGCGTCTCCAACGGTAATTTAATAATTTTTGCCGTTGATACTGAAATTGGAGACATTTTATCTGTTTATGAGAGCCAAGGAGACAATCAACTAGCTTTTGTTAATGGAAAAAAAATTGAATTGGAACTAGGCTATGCTATAGTAGACTTAAAAATCAAAGAAAATTATTTGATTTTTTTAATAGCAAGCCAAGCTTATAAAAAATACGTAATTTATAAGCCATGAAAGAATTTTAGACCCGCGATAATATCAAGGGTCTTTTTTTATAAATTTACAAGTTTATGATATAATGAGTAAAAATAAAGTAAGACTTAATAAATAAAAAATTCATACCAGCATGTCTATTGATAAGAAAAACATAAAAATCGCGTATTTTAGCATGGAAATTGCCCTAGAAAGCGGGATTAAAACTTATTCCGGCGGCCTAGGAATTCTCGCAGGCGATATTTTGCGCTCAGCCGCTGACTTAAAGCTGCCAATGGTTGGCGTTACTTTATTAAGTAAAGAAGGTTATTTTAGGCAAAAGATTTCTGATGCTGGTGAACAAGTAGAATTTCCGGCTGATGATTATGATTTTTCCCGACTGAAAAAATTAAAAGAAACCGTTATTATAAAAATTGGCTCAGAGAAAGTTAAGGTTGGTGCTTGGCAATATATAATTAAGGGTGTTAGTGAATTTGAGGTGCCGATTTTACTTCTTGATACTGATTTGAGCGGAAACTCTGAAAACGCTAGAGCAATTACTAGTCGGCTTTATGGTGGTAATAAAGATTATCGATTGTTACAGGAGACGGTTCTAGGAAGAGGTGGATATGAGTTTTTAAAAGCGGCTGATTATAAAATTAATAAATTTCACATTAATGAAGGCCATGGCAGCTTTGTGGCGGTAGCTAAATTTTTGGACTCTAAGGCAAAAGATATACCAGCTAAGGTAAGGGCCGCTCGAGAAGCTTGCGTTTTTACAACGCACACACCGGTTAAAATGGCGCACGATATTTTTTCTTTAGAAAAAGTTGTTGCCTGTCAAAAAGATTTCCCTCATCAACTGCCCGGATTGTTGCACAATAATCTAGTTAATATGACGCATATCGGTTTGTATTTCAGCAACTATATTAACGGTGTAGCCTTGAGTCACAAAGAACTTTCCACTAAAATGTTTCCTGGTTATCCAATACACTGTGTTACTAATGGTATTCATTCACAGACCTGGACCGCGCCAGAATTTCAAGCGCTTTTCGATAAACATCTTCCTAATTGGCGCAACTCTAGCTTGTCTTTAAGAAATGCTTTTTCTCTTTCCACCTCTGATATTTGGCGAGCACATCAAGGAGCAAAAAAAAGACTACTTGCTTTAATTAAAAAGAAAACAGGACAGAGTTTTGATTTAGATACTTTTACTATTGGTTTTGCCCGACGCTTCACTGCCTATAAAAGACCAACCCTGTTATTAAGCGACATGGAACGACTATTAGCAGTACAAAGTCGCTCTGGGAAAATTCAAATAGTTTATGGTGGTAAAGCACATCCCTTAGATGAAGAAGGACATCGATTAATTGCTAAAGTTAATCAGCTGAGCGCTAAGTACAAACAGGAAATAAAAATCGCCTTCATTGAGGGTTATGAAATGAATTTAGCAAAAACTATTATTGCTGGTGTTGATCTTTGGGTTAACACCCCTCTTCCTCCTAACGAAGCTTCTGGAACCAGCGGCATGAAAGCTGCTCACAATGGCGTTCCTCAGCTCAGTTCATTTGATGGCTGGTGGCGAGAAGGATACATTAAGGGAAAGACCGGTTGGACTATTAGGGGAGAAAAAATTGAAGGACCGGGCAGTCAAGACGAAAAAGATGCTATTAGTCTTTATAATCTTTTAGAGAAAGATATAATTCCTATTTATTATCAACAACCAGAGACTTGGCGCAAAATAATGCGCTTCACTATCGGCATTAACGCCTCATTCTTTAATACGGAAAGAGTTTTAAGAGAATATGCGCAGAATGCGTACTTATCATAATATTTAATAAAACAATAAATCTATGCCAACTAAAAAAACCGCGGGTACAAATAATAAAAAAACCGCGGATTCAACCACGGAACAATTTAAAGTCACTGGTTCAGAAATTTTGGAGAAGATAAAGAAGCTTATCAAGGAAGGAAATGTTCGTCGTATCATTATTAAGGACGACAAAGGAAGACAGTTAATGGAAATACCGGTAACCATTGCCGTTATTGGCACTGTCCTGGCGCCAGTTTTAGCAGCCGTCGGAGCCTTAGCCGCTTTACTCTCTAAAGCTACTTTAGAAGTTGAGCGTCGTTCAAATCACAAAACTAGTCGTTCGACTCGATAAGTTTCAATACCTCTTCAGTCTTAACTTTCATGACATCTTCACTTATCGCCTCTAAATTTAGACGAACCTTTTCTTCAGTATTTGAACCACGGACGTTAAACCAATAATCAGGAAAAGATACGCTAATACCATCGAGATTATTTATTTCGCCACCTGCAAAAGAGGTGGCGATTTTTTTGAAGACGGCCTCTTTATCTACAACCTCTCGATTTATTTCTCCAGAAGCAAAATATTTTTGATACTGACGTAAATATTCAGAAGTTTTTTGTCCGGCGCCAGAAAATTCAACCAAGAGTTTAAGAATCATTAAGCTAGGATATTCAAAGCAACCAATTTCAGTATTGAGATAAAAATGTCCAGAAGACTCACCGGCAAAATATAAATTTTCTTTTATCATTTGCTCCTTAATTAAGGAGTGCCCAACTCGAGTCACCACTGGCTGTCCACCACTAGCTACAATCAAATCAAGCGTAATTTTTCCCGGACGAACATCATAGCCGATTTTAGCACCAAGCTTATCTTGTAAAAATAGTTTAGATAATAATCCACGAATTATGGCTGGATTCATAACTTGCCCCTCATTATCTACTAAAAAGATGCGGTCGCCGTCACCATCGGTGGCAATTCCTAAATCAGCTTTGTGACTTAAGACAGCTTGTTTTAATTGCTCTAAATTTTCTTCTTTTAGAGGGTCAGCTTCGTGGGCGGGAAAGGTGCCGTCAAGCTGAAAATTTAAAGGAATTAATTCGCACTGCGGTAATTTAGCAAATAATTTTTCTAAATATAGTGCTCCCATACTAGTAGCAGCATCGGCGACAATTTTTAAAGAGGTAATTTTACTAACAGCGGCTTGTTGTAAGGAAAAATTAATTTCTTCTTCTAAGACACCAGCTAAAACAGAAACAGTTCCTGGATTTTTGGCTGGAAAAAACTTGTTTTCTAAAACTTTATCTCTTAAAAATTCAATACCAGTGTCGCCACTTATCGGCGCCCCCTTGGCCCTAACTAATTTAAAACCATTCCATTCTTTGGGATTATGAGAGGCAGAAACGATGATGCCGCCATTAAAATTATTTTTGCCAACAGCAAAATAAAAAGTAGGAGTCGCTACTAGGTCAAGATCAACCACATCAGCGCCGGCAGTTATCAGTCCACGAATTAAACCCTCTTTTAATAAGGGTGAAGATAGACGCATATCACAGCCAACCGCAATAGTTAATTTGCTGTCAACAACAAAATCAGGATCAGATTTTCTCAGTTCAATAAAAGCCAGGCCAAGTCGATAGGCTAAGTCGTTATCAAAATCTTTTCCGTAAATACCCCTGATGTCGTAGGCTTTAAATATTTTTGGATTGATTGGTAACATAAGATAAGATGACGCCTACACCGAAACAAACCGTCATTAAGCGGAAAATGTGGCCGGCGTAAGGGACGGAAAATAATAATGATAAAATTAAAGTTCCTAAAAGAAGAGACCAGAAAAGTTGGATTTGGTTTTTCTTGAATACCTCTGTTAGTATTAGGTTGCCAGTTATAATAGCGATAATTGTTTTTGCTAGGAATATTCCCGCTAACCATAAAGCGGCTAAAACAGCGGCAAAAGGAATGCCAATCACAGTAAATAAGAGAATTAAAGCTAAAGGCGGCAAAATTAAGATAAAAATACTTCCTAAAATTAAAGACTTCAAGGAACGCTGTCTCGCCTCTTCAATTAAGATTCGAGAATATTTTGGTAAAATGAAAACAAAGACCAAGCCGATAAACAGCATTGATAGGAAAGAGAAAAGTCTCCCCCAGGCCCAAATTCCCCAAGTATTTTTTTCTTCTGTCTGTACTTGTTTGAAACTTGTCTGTCCGGAAATAGTTGCCCCAGAATCAAAATCAATTCGGTTTTTAGCAGAGTAGGTGAGGTCGCCGTTGATAATGGCATTTCGATTTATCATTATTTCTTGTCCCTGTCCTTGCCCGTAAATTACTAAATCGGCATTCTTACCAACTTTTCCAGATAAAAAGATTTTTTGAGCATAAGCATTAAGAGAGCCATTGATGTTGCCACCCACTCTAGTTGTTCGAGCGCCGATAATTACATCCCAGCCGACTCTGGTTTTTTCGCCGATAAAAACATCAGTGCCAAACGCATTGATATTTCTGGCGACAGTCGCGTCAATAGTTAGGTAGTTACTGATTGCTCGAATATTGCCGCCCACCTCTCCATTAATAACGATATTTTGGGCAGCAGCAATAATGTCGCCTTCAACGCGACCGTTTACTGTGACTGATCGACCGGCGACGATTAAATCTCCACTGACCGTGCCGTCAACGGTTATTTCTTGAGCGATAGCAAATAAATTGCCGGTGATAACTTCGTCAGTTGTAACAAAAACGGATTCGTTGGCTGTCTTAGCTGCCTGCAATCCGGCCACCGGAATGAGGAGCAGGGCAGAAATAAATAAAACTCGCTTTAGAATTGATTTCATAAAAACTGTTGTTAAATTCAAAAAAATATTGTATTCTTAATAAGATTATGCCTTAATTATACTCTAAAAAGATGCAAGAAGCAATAAAAAATATAATCAGAGAAAATCAGGAGGAAGCGGTTGATAGAAAACGGCTAGAAGAAATAAAAAGAGATTATTGTAAGCGCTACGGGCTGAAATCTATTTTAAACTCCGACCTATTTCGAGAATATCGACTATTGGTTGAAGCAGGAGAAATGTCGCGCTCACAGTCTTGGGAAAAAGTTTTGCGCAAGCGTTCTGTGCGCACAATTTCCGGCATTGCACCGGTAGCGGTTTTAACTAAACCCTATCCTTGTCCAGGAACCTGCGCCTATTGTCCGCACCAGGAAGACGTACCAGTAAGCTATTTATCTAATGAGCCGGCGGTAATGAGAGCGATTCGTTGTGACTATGATCCTTATAAACAAACTGCTCTGCGCCTTCAGGCGCTTGAGAATAATGGTCACGAACCAACCAAAATAGAAATTATAGTGATTGGGGGTACCTGGAGCTACTTGCCGAAAAAATATAAGTATTGGTACATTGCCAATTGTTTTAAGGCGGCCAATGATTATAGTCGTTTAAGGAAGAAGTTGGCTGTTTTTAATGGTGGAAAAAAAGAAGAGGCTTTTAAATTAAGACTGAAGGCCGCGTATCGGGCAAGTGATAGCTTTGTAAGTCTGAACGAAGCGCTTATAAGGGAACAAAAAAAGAATGAAAGTGCGCAATATCGAATTATTGGCCTAACTTTAGAAACCCGCCCTGACTATATTGACCAGCGAGAAGTTGTAGAAATGAGAGAGTTGGGATGTACACGAGTAGAAATGGGGGTCCAGGCGATTGATGATAAGATTTTAGAGATTAATAAACGTGGTCATGGGATTAAGGAAATAGTGATGGCCACTAAATTACTGCGTGAATATGGCTTTAAGGTAACTTATCACATAATGCCTGCTCTACCAGGGTCTTCTCCGGCAAAAGATCTGAAAATGTTTAAGCAACTGTTTACGGATGAACGTTTTCAACCCGATCAAATAAAATTTTATCCAACCGTTGTTACTGAAGGTAGCCTGCTTTATAAGTGGTACCAACAAGGAAAATATAAACCATATTCTGATAAAGTTTTACAAAAACTAATACTTAACTGTAAAGAAGTGGTGCCAGAATATGTGCGCATCATACGACTAATTCGAGATATTCCGGGTGAATCAATTATTGCTGGCAATAAGATTACTAACTTGCGCCAAGTGATGCAGGATAAAGGAGTGCGCTGTCGCTGTATTCGTTGTCGTGAAGTAAGAGGAGGAGAAATTTTAGCACCGCACATTAATATTACATCCTATCTGTCTTCAGGTGGTCGCGAATATTTTATTAGTGCTGATAGTGAAGACGGTAAGGTTCTGTACGGCTTTTGTCGATTACGGCTTGATGCTACTGGTCCAATCGCACCTGCTTTGATACGTGAATTACATGTTTATGGCGAACTTGTTTCCATAGGCAATCAAAAGAAAGTACAACATAGTGGCCTAGGTCGAAAATTACTAGCTAAAGCAGAGGAGATTACCAGGATAGAAAATTTATCTAAAATTGCAGTAATTTCTGGCGTGGGAGTACGTGGTTATTATCGCAAGTTTGGCTATCGCCTCCAGGATACTTATTTGATTAAAAAAATATAAAAACTCTTTAAAGCGGGGTTCTAGCGATTTTGACAAAAAGACTTGTCTGGACTAAGATAAAATTATCTAATGTCTAAAAATATGAAATATTTTCAGTTAGAAAAACAAGATCCTGAAGTGATGGCAATAGTTAAAAAAGAAGAGGCTCGCCAAAACGAAGAGCTGGAACTAATCGCTTCAGAAAACTATGTTTCTCAAGCGGTTTTAGAGGCGATGGCCACGGTTTTGACTAATAAATATAGTGAAGGTTATCCGGGTAAAAGATATTATGGCGGTAACGCTATTATTGACGAAATTGAGTCCTTAGCTATCGAACGAGCCAAGCAACTTTTTTCTGCTGAGCATGTAAATGTTCAGCCTTTGTCTGGCTCTCCCGCTAACGCCGCTGTTTATATGGCCTTCTTAGAGCCGGGAGATAAAGTACTCGGTCTGAAGCTGGATCACGGCGGACATTTGTCACATGGTCATGGGGTTAATTTTTCTGGTCGACTTTATAATTTTGTACAATACGGCGTTAATCATGAAACGGGTAGAATAGATATGGATGAAGTTAGAGAAATTGCTTTAAGAGAGAGACCAAAGATGATAGTAGCTGGATTTAGCGCTTATTCTCGGGAAATTGAGTGGAGTCGTTTTCAAGATATTGCTGATGAAATAGGTGCCTATACTTTTGCTGATATCGCTCACATCGCCGGCTTAATCGCTGGAAAACAATTAGAAAACCCTGTGCCAATTTTTGACGTAGTCTCGACAACAACTCATAAAACTTTAAGAGGTCCGCGCGGAGCCATTATTATGTGTAAGGAAAAATTCGCTAAGCAAATAAATAGCGCTGTTTTTCCTGGCATGCAAGGTGGTCCGCATGATCACATCACCGCCGCTAAAGCGGTTGCTTTCGGTGAAGCTTTACGCCCAGAGTTTATCGAGTATTCTAAGCAGGTGATAAAGAATGCTCAAGCGATGGCAGTTGAATTTATTGACTTAGGATATAAGGTGGTGTCTGGCGGAACAGATAATCATTTAATGGTTTTAGATTTATCTAGTAAGGGATTAACCGGCAAGGAGGCGGAGCAAGTATTAGAAAAAATTGGTGTTTCTGTTTCTCGCTCCACTATTCCTGATGATCCCAATCCTCCGATGAGACCGTCCGGATTAAGAATAGGGACGCCTGCCATTACCACTCGCGGCTTTAAAGAAGAAGAAACACGTCTTGTTGCTGGATATATTGATGATGCTTTGAAAAACAGAGAAAACGAAGAACGCCTCACTATTCTTAAAAAAGAAGTTAAAAAACTTTGTGGACGTTTCCCAATTCCGACGAAATAATTTTTTATGGTAAAGATAATTGATGGCCGAAAAATCGCGGAAAGAGCCAAGGATAAAATCGCGCGAGACATATTTTTACTTAATGGACCAAGGCCGAACTTGGCCATTATTTTAGTAGGAGAGCGAGCTGACTCTAAGCTCTATGTATCTTTAAAAGAAAGAGAGGGTAAGAAAATAGGCGTCGACACACATCTGTATGCTTTAGATGAAAAAGTCGCAGAAGAAGAACTGTTATCAGTGATAGATTTTTTAAACAAAGACGAATCGATAGATGGGATTTTAGTACAACTCCCTCTTCCTAAGAATTTTAATACGGACAGAGTGATTGCTGCTATTGATCCGAACAAGGACGTAGATGGTTTTCATCCTCAACATCCCGCACACATCGTGTCTCCAGTATTTGCCGCTGTTTCTGCTTGCATTGATGATATCAAATTGTCTGGTCAGAATAAAACAGCCTGCCTAATGTATAATTCAGAAATTTTTGGCAGTGGTTTAGAGAAATTGTTGTTAGCGCGTGGATTTTCAATTGTCTCAAAAACAGAAATGGCGGACGCTGATTTAATAGTTACCGCCTTAGGAGAGCCTCATAAAATTAAAAAAGAAATGGTAAAAGATGGGGTGGCAGTTATTGATATTGGGATTACTAAAGTTGAAGACAAGGTTTTAGGAGACGCAGACTTTGAAGACTTAAAAGAAAAAGCAGCCCACATTACTCCGGTTCCTGGAGGAATAGGTCCTATGACAATTGCTTTCTTATTTAAAAACGTCTGGGAAATTTTTAGGCGCAAGAGCGAAGAGCATAATAATTAGTCCATGATTGATAAGAAAAAACAACTATTAGAACTATTAAATATTCATTTCGGCTACCAATCTTTTCGCCCGGGACAAGAAAGAGCAATCGATAATATCTTGCGCGGAAAAGACACGGTAGTCGTTTTGCCAACTGGCGGCGGAAAATCTCTGATTTTCCAGTTGCCGGCTTTAGTAATGGAAGGAGTAACTTTAGTAATATCTCCACTTATTGCTTTAATGAAAGACCAGGTTGATTCTTTGGACAAGGTCGGCATCCCCGCCACTTTTATAAATTCAGCCATTTCCTTGGATGAGGCAGCTGCGCGCTTAGATAAGGCACAACAGGGATTTTATAAATTAATTTATATTGCACCGGAAAGGTTTTATAATCCCGCTTTCTTAACAGCTTTAAAAAAATTAAAAGTTTCCTTGTTTGCAATTGATGAGGCGCACTGCATCAGTCAATGGGGGCATGATTTTCGCCCTAGTTTTTTACGCTTGAAAGAGGCGATAAAGCTGGTTGGCTCGCCGACTGTTGTTGCTTTGACGGCCACGGCAACGCCAGAAGTTAGAGAAGATATTGTGCGCCAGTTGGCTCTATCTGATTCTGAACTAGTTATTACTGGTTTCAGTCGGCCTAATTTACAACTAGCAGTTATACCGGCACAAAGCGGGCAGAAACTAGAAAATATTTTAAATTTTTTAATTACCAATCCTAATCTTGGCTCGGGCATAGTTTATACTGGCACCAGGGCTAAGGCTGATGATTTGGTAGAATTATTATCCGATAATGATATTAGAGCCATTGCTTATCATGCCGGCATGGACGCCGATAGTCGTAATTGGGTACAAGAACAATTTATGCGTGGCGAAGCTCAGGTGGTGGTGGCAACTAATGCTTTTGGATTGGGCATTAATAAGGCGGATATTCGCTTTGTTATTCATCATGATCTACCAGGGACAATCGAAGCTTATTATCAGGAAGCTGGTCGAGCGGGAAGAGATGGGCTCCCGAGTTTTTGTTTACTTTTTTATAATCAACAGGATAGATATTTGAGAGAATTTTTTATTAAGGGCGATAATCCCGAGCCACGCATCATTATTGAAATATATGATTTTTTGATTCGACGCTCGGAATTAGAAATAAACCCTGACAGCTCCGTTTTGGTTACTTATGCAGAAATTGCTCAGAACCTTTCCGATAGTGTGCCAGAGATGGCGATTGGCACCGCTTTAAAGATTTTAGAAAAAGAAGGTTATATTTCCCGCCCAAATGATAAGACGACTAATTCTTTTCTCAAGGCTAAAAAACCATTAACTAGTATAGCTGAACTATTAGGCAAGCGTGCCAAGGCACAAAAAGAAATTCTCGAGAAGCTTATGGGGCGCTATGAACAGGAACTTATGACGGGTTGGGATTTTTCTCCAGAAGTAGTGGCGGTTGTTTTGAAAGTAAAAAAAGACGCTTTAATAAGAGCAGTAAAAAAGATGGCAGAGAAAGATTGGTTTGAATATAAGCCGCCATTTAGAGGTACAGAAATTAAAATATTAAAGGTGGTTGAGCCTGAAGATTTAAATCTTGATTTAAAAGAACTTAAAGAAAAGGCGGTTCGGGCTTATGAAAAATTAGATGAGATGGAGGGCTACGTTTATCATGCGGGTTGTCGACAGAAATATATTCTAGATTATTTTGGTGATCATGATGCGCCTGATTGTGGCTGCTGTGACAGCTGTTTGCGTTTACAAAAGATCAAGAGAAATAATGAACCGCAGCGAGAATATTTAATTAATTAAGCCATGAAGTTTGAGTTAGTGCAAGAATTATTAAATTTGTCTGCTGAAAGCTACGAAAAAATCGCCGCTGACTTTGATGCTAGTCGCAAAAAAGAAATTTGGCCAGAGATGAGAAAATACGCCGAGGAA
The DNA here is from genome assembly GCA_964350915.1 of uncultured Gammaproteobacteria bacterium. Lineage (GTDB taxonomy): Bacteria > Patescibacteriota > Patescibacteriia > Patescibacteriales > UBA12465 > UBA12465. The sequence goes on from CAYGLM010000024.1 coordinate 10,976, forward strand.
GTAAAAAGCGGTGATTTAGTTTGGGATGCAGGTTGCGGTAATGGTCGTCTACTTGAAGCTTTGGAAAATAAAAAAATAAATTATTTTGGAACCGATAAAAGCCAGGCTTTAATTGTCTACGCGAAACAGAATTACCCTGATTATAATTTTTCTGTTTTAGATTTATTAGATAAAACTAAGGTTAATTTTTTTTTGAATGGTCGTCAGTTTAAACATATTTTTTGTTTGGCCGTTTTACAGCATATCCCCAGTCGAGAACTTAGAAAAGAAGTGTTGATTAATCTCGCTAGCGGCTTGGCTCCTGATGGGCGATTAGTTATTAGCAGCTGGAATTTGTTAGCTAGCAAAAAACGTAAATTAGTGGTATCGGCCGCTCTTAAAAAGATTTTTGGCCTGAGCAAATTAGACTTCGGCGATATTATTTTCCCCTGGAAGGACAGTAAGGGGCAGACTAGGAGTAATCGCTATTACCACGCCTTTACTAAAAAAGGTTTAGAAAAATTAGCTAAATCCGCCGGTCTAAAACTTAAAGAAAGCAAACAAGATAAATATAATTTTTGGCTTATATTAAGTAAATAAATATTAAATGGTTTGTTTTCAAGAGTCTTTTTGGGATTTTATTTTTTGTTCTCTTGACACCCCCCCGGGGTGTTTGGTATAATGAATAATATGAAAACTAGTGAGCAAAGAATAAATAATATTATTGGCCAATTGGAAGGAGTGAAAAGAATGTTGGCCGAGAAGAATGGTGACTGCACTGAACTAATTATCCAGCTCAAGGCAGTTAAATCAGCCATGTCTTCATTGTTAGAGAAAATCGTTTCTGAAGAGATGGGGCGCTGTTTGGTTGACCAGAAAGAAAAAAATCAAGAACGCGCCTTAAGAATAATTAAAGAACTTATAAATAATAAATAAATTGACCTGCGACTTTGTTGCAGGGATAATTCATTAAAAAAATAATAAATAATAAATAATAAATTTATGTCAAAAGCATTAGAAGTAAATAAGAGCAATTTTGCCGTTGAAGTTTTAGAGAGTGCCACCCCGGTTTTGGTAGATTTTTGGGCTCCTTGGTGTATGCCTTGTCAGATGATGGCTCCAACTCTTGATGAACTGGCCGGTGAAATGGAAGGGAAGGTTAAAATTGTAAAAGTTAATACCGAGGAAGGTGAAAACCAGGATTTAGCTATGCAATATCAGATTCAAAGCATTCCTAACATGAAGCTTTTTAAGGATGGAAAAATTATCGGTGAATTCATTGGTCTTAGGACTAAAGATGTTTTGAAAAGTGAGATGGAAGGATTGATTTAATTCTTCCACTTTTCATATAATTTTTTTCTCGTCCTTCATTTAAGTTCCGCCTTTCATTTAAACTAAAACTAAATAAGAATATGAGCATCTTTGCAGATAATCTTTTCCGACTAAGAGAAATTCAAGAACTGGAAAACATAAGCGAGCAAGAGATGAGTCTTTTGTTGCAGCCAGTTCAGGTAATTAAAGCCGACCTGTCTGTTGGTAAACAAATTTATCCAGCTTGGCGCATTGTTTATAATCGCGCCCTAGGACCAGGAAAGGGCGGAATACGTTATCATCCCGACGTCAGTGAAGACGAAGTTCAAGCTTTGGCTTTTTGGATGGCGCTAAAGAATGCACTAGCCGATATCCCCTACGGTGGCGCTAAAGGAGGAGTTAAATTTAATCCTAAAGAAGCGTCGACAATTGAAATTGAAGAAGTTAGCAGACAATATGTTCGAGCTTTTGCTAATCATCTAGGGCAAGATAAGGATATTCCTGCTCCGGATGTTTATACCAACTCTCAGGTTATGTCTTGGATGC
>CAYGLM010000025.1:0-1717 GCA_964350915.1 uncultured Gammaproteobacteria bacterium
CTATTAATAAAATTATTTTATTTAAAATTAGCAAAAAATGTTAAAATTACTAACTTTAGTCTAAGATACTTGACCCTTTCTTTTCTAAGTGCTACAATTATAGTAGGTTCTTTAACTAACTCCGGAAAGATTTCATTGCCAACGCTGACGTGGCAAAGAATACAGAAAGCAAGCAATAACTAGCGTGCTAATTAAGATTTGACTATACTCATCCAGGATTAAATTATCCTGACAGAATAGTTGATATATTAGCAAAAATAATTAAAATAAAATGTTTTGATTTGCTAGGAGTTGGTAAGAATACGCTCCTTAAGTCAGCAAAGTAGCTTCAAAATGCCCTGATAAAGCAACAAATGTATTATTAGGGATGAGGCTCATTCGTGGCCCAGTATTTATTAGCTTTATTATATAATAAAAAGCGGCCCGATATGGGCCTCTTTTTATTTTCTAAAAAACCCTGTATATTAAGTTTTGTATTAGGCCGGCGTTTATAAACGGCCAAATTATCCTATAAAGATTACTTTATCCACTGAAAATTTATTATATGGCTTTATCTATCGGCATAGTTGGGCTACCTAATGTAGGTAAATCAACCTTATTCAATTTACTAACTAAAAAAGGCGTGGAGGCGGCTAATTACCCCTTCTGCACCATCGATCCTAATGTCGGCGTTGTTAAAGTGCCGGATTTTCGCTTAGATAAGCTAGCGGAAGTCTCTAAACCAGCCCGCATCATCCCAACAACGATTGAATTCGTTGATATTGCTGGCCTAGTGGCCGGTGCTCATAAGGGCGAAGGGTTGGGCAATCAATTTCTAGCTCACATCAGAGAATGCGATGCTATTTGTGAAGTCGTGCGCGATTTCAAAGATAAAAATATTATCCATGTTAGTGGCCAGATTAATCCAACCGAGGATAAGGAAACTATTAACCTAGAGCTGATTTTTGCTGATTTAGCGACCGTAGAGAAGCGCCTAGATAAAATGAGAAGGGAAGCTAAGAGCGGCGACAAAGAAATTAAAGCAGGATTAATAATCTTAGAAAAAATATTTACGCAATTAAGCGCCGGCAAGGCGGTGAGGGAACTACAATTTGAGGAAGAAGAATGGCCATTTGTTAAAAGTTTAAATTTGTTAACCATAAAACCGATTCTTTATTTATTAAATATCGACGAAGCTTCCAGTTCTGATGCTCTTCCAGGAACAAACGAAGAAATAATTGCTATCAACGTCAAGCTGGAAGAAGAAATTGTTAATTTGCCAGAAGATGAGCAGGCAGAATATATTAAAGAGCTTGGATTAAAACAGAGTGGACTTGATCGCCTAATTCAAAGCGCCTATCGCTTGCTTGGTCTAGATACTTTTTTTACGACCGGTCCAGATGAAACTCGTGCCTGGACGATTAAGCAGGGGGCTAAGGCACCGCAAGCGGCCGGAGAAATCCATACTGATTTTATTAAGGGATTTATCCGCGCAGAAGTAATAAACTGGGGAAAATTTATTGAATGCGGCAGCGAAGCTAAGGCAAGAGAATTAGGATTAATACGAACCGAGGGAAAAGGCTATATTGTTAAAGATGGCGACGTCTGTAATTTTTTAGTTAATCGCTAACTGGCTTAGCCGCTACTAATCGCCCTTTTGATATGTAATTGTCGTCTAATTGCTAACAGTTAGATTTCAGATTTTATATAAATACGTTCTTTAATAAACAAAAAAAAT
>CAYGLM010000025.1:1727-12794 GCA_964350915.1 uncultured Gammaproteobacteria bacterium
ATAATATGCCATGGAAAAATTGTTCATTCTGACCATGCGGAAGCTTTTTTTAATACGCCGCCTGGACTCACTTCTTTGCGCCTTAACTCTAATTTTGAGCGCGTTTATCATGCTGTTCACCGCTTACTACGAAGAGCTGTCTGTCTTTCTAATGCTAAGCGTGGAAAGTCTTTACTACTTAACAGCGGTTCCTGCTTTATATCTACTAGCTGAGGTCTTCTTGCTAATATTGTATTCGCAAGTTATGAAAAAAGAACAGCGCGAAAAACTAGATAGATTTAGAATTAACCGCTACCGAAAGATTATTTTGGATAATCAGTATCACAGCCAACCTGATTCTTCCAGCACTCTTATCGGAAACCCCTCTTCTTTTCTCAGTTTTAAAAAATGCTTCCTGGATGTAGAAACTTTAATTAAATCTAGGTTAGCAGGAATAGTGATGGCACTACTTAACATCATTTTAATTATCGCCGCTACTTTGTCATTCTCCGAAAACATCTGGATTGGCGCCGCCACTTTAACATTGTTCGTTTCTATGCTGCTATTAATCTACAAACTAGACATTGAAGACTAATTGCAGTCACCTGAAACAAAAAGAGCTTTTAACGGCTCTTTTTTTATTTAATATATTTTTTTCTTCAACAATCTCTACGCCACCCTTTTATTACTTCTCCAAAACAATTACTTCGCGAAAGACTTTCTGACCAGCACGTCCATACATAATCGTGCCACGGGTAGTCAGGAATTTTTGTAAAACGGGCTGACTCTTAAATTCAGCTGGCAAAATATCTATTCGTTTTAAGTCGCCAATATCTGGATTAATAGGTCTGTCGCCATAAAACACTGGCCAAACCATCACTGCGCGACCACCGGTCTCAAGGACGGCAGAAAAATTTTTCAGAGCGCGAGAATATAAATTTTCTAGCTCTTTAATAACCGCTTCAAACTCAATACGTCCGCGTTGTGGCCCAAGATAAGGCTCGGTAACAATAGCAGCGACACTGCCGGGCTTAACAAACATTAGTAAATCAACTACATCTTTAGCTAAGAACTTCATCTTAATACCTTCCAATCGATACAGCTCTTTAATCCAGCTAATATTTTTCTTCGTGTCATCAATCGCTTTGACAGAAATATCGCTACCGAAAATATTCTTATACTCCATTAACATTGCTTCCGTTAAAATTGTTCCTGATCCACAAAAAGGATCAAGCAATAAGCCGTCTTTATTTTCTGCCTGTGCTAAATTAATCATTGTCTGCGCTAATTTAGGTGGCAGCATGCCAGACTGGTCATCGCGCGCTGGTCGACCATAGTCACGTCGTGATAAATCTTTGAAAGGTTGAACAGCAATTGTCTCGCCAATAAAAATTTTTCCCTCCGCTTCCGCTAAAATAATTTCTGAGCCACGTCGCAAGAGTTTGTTCTGAGTTACTACTACGCTGGATAAAGTTTTTTCTTGGCTAACAACAAAACGAGAACTAATGCCACGTCCACTAAAATATTTTTTCAACTGCAAGCCCAAATTTTTTTTATCGAAAGTCTTAACGCCATAATCTGAAAAGCCAAAATTAAATTTTCCAGCCGAGCTGGCTTGTTGTTTTTTAGCGGCTAGACTAGTTATTGTCTCAAGTAAAACTTGCTGGCTTGATGAACTAGAAATCTCCTGAACAATCAAACCAATCTTAATTATTCCTCCTAAATATTGAATGGCCTTTTCTGGGTTAATCTCCGCCGTTAAATCGGCCACCAGTAAATCAGCGCCAATAAGAAGTGGCCTTTCTAATTTATAAACTGCCATCAATTCCGCGATGGACAAAGCGGGGTTGGTGCCTAAGACGAAGAAATATTTCATATCTTTCATCATATCTTAAAGCTGGGCTGCTTGGCAAACATTGGCTCTTGCCTTTTTTCTTTTCTCGTGCTAAAGTCTGGCTATCAATCTAATAATCTAATATCTTTCCCATGTTTTAGGCTAGTCCTAAAATAATTCCCTTAATATAAGCGGAATTAAAGGTATTCCTTTTCGCCCCAAAGCATCTTGGAATACTTGGGGATTTTATTTAAATTGGGGTTTAGGAAGTTTTTACCATTTGGTTAAACCTACTTAATGCCCTAAAGTGTACAATAAATATGTCAAAGACAAAAAAATCAACAATTGGACATTATGAGATTCTCTTCATAATTCCAAACAAGTTCACGGAAGACGAGGCTAAGCAAATTGTAGCTAAAGTCGAGGATGTAATTACCCAAGGTGGCGGTGAAATTTCTTACCGTGAATATTGGGGAAAAAAGAAGCTCGCTTATGAAATTAAGCACAATGCTTACGGTTACTACGCCTTAGCTGAATTCAACATGGAAAAAGCTGCCGTGTTAGCCGTCGATCAGAACTTAAAGCTATCTACCGACGTTCTGCGCCATCAGATAGTTGCCAAGAAAATGAAAACGGAAGCAGAAATTGCTCGCGAAAAAGAAATCAAAGAAAAAATTGACGCCAAGAAAGCAGTTGAAGCTAAGGAGCAAAAGGAAAAAGAAGCTAAGGATGCGCCAGCAGAAGAGAGCCCTAAGTCTGCTAAACCAGCGGCTCGAGCTGATAAACGCAGCGATCTGAAAGATTTGGACGAAAAATTGGAAGGCATTTTAAACGCTAACGATTTAATCTAATAATCCTGACTCCGCCGCCTGCGGCTGGACTGGGATTTGTCCAAAAATATGAATCTAAACAAGGCTATGGTCATCGGTAATGTAACCCGTGATCCTGAGTTAAAAAGCACCCCCTCTGGACAGAGCGTTGTTTCTTTCAGCGTTGCTACTAATTTAATCTGGAACGACCAAAGCGGTCAGCAGCAGAAAAAGACGGAATTCCACAATATCATCGCTTGGCGTAAGCTAGCGGAAGTCTGTGCGAAATACCTTCACAAGGGTTCAAAGGTGTACCTAGAAGGTCGTCTGCAAACTACTGATTGGACTGGAAATGATGGCATTAAGCGCTATCGCACAGAAATTATCGCCGAGAATATGATTATGCTCGATGGTAGAAACCAAGGACCAGCTTCTCCTAGCCCTGTTACTGGGCAGCAGCAGGAAGAAGTAATAGAAATTCCCGAAGAACCGGCGGAAGAAGAAATCCGTGTTGAAAATATTCCTTTTTAATAATCTTGCCGCCTCAAACCAAGACGGCGAACGGCCATAAACCAAATATTGTTAACTTAAATTATTATATGAACAAAAAGAAAACCAAAGAATGTTATTTCTGCGTCAACAATCTAGATGTCGACTATAAAGATACTAGAACCTTGCGTCGCTTCATTAACTTCTACATGAAAATTCTACCTGGTAGCCGCACCGGCGTCTGTGCTTGGCACCAACGCAAGTTGGCAACTGCCATCAAGCGCGCTCGCGTCATGTCTCTTATCTCTGCCACTCATAAATAACCTGCCGCTTAAAGATTAATCCTATGCTTAATTTTAACGAAATCAAGACCGGCAAGGTTATTAAGGTCAACGGCGAACCTTACATCATTCTAAAAACCGACCATCACAAGATGGGGCGAGGTGGAGCTGTCCTGAAAACAAAGTGCCGTAACTTAATAAATGCCAATGTCTTAGAAAAAACTTTCCAAGGAGCAGAAAAGGCGGAAGAAGCTGAAACTCAAACAAAGAAAGCAAATTTCTTATATAAAGATAAGGACGAAGCTTATTTCATGGACAATGAAAGCTACGAACAATTCAATCTTCATGTTGAAGAAATTGGCGAATCGGTCCAGTTTCTTAAAGACGGTACTGATGTTGATGTTTTATATTTTGAAAACAAGCCAGTATCAATTAGCCTGCCGATTAAAATGGATTTCAAAGTTGTCAGTGCACCTCCAGGAGTAAAAGGTAATTCAGCTGGCAACGTTAACAAGGTTATCGAGATTGAAACTGGCGCCAAAATCAATGCTCCGATGTTTATCAATGAAGGTGATGTGATTAGAATCAATACCGAAACTGGCGAATACGTCGAACGTGCTAACTAAACTGTACTGACTAGGTCACGCTAACTATAAGCGATGACAAACTATTGAACCTGGAGATACTGCTCGCTACCAACTGCTACTTATATAAAAAATCGCCTCTTTTATGGGCGATTTTTTTAATCAACTAACTATGACCATCTTTTTATGCACTATATTTTCTCGTTAGGAATCATGTTATAATTGAACCATATGACCACTGTCTTGATAGCCGCCTTGGCTTTTTTCACTATCATTGCCTACTTACGCACTGACTTGGCTGTCTTTTTGATTATAGCGCTCTTGCCTTCATATTTAATAAGATTCGGTGTCTTAGGCATCCCGGCAACTTTCTTAGAGGCGATGATTCTAATTACCTTCGCTATCTGGTTTTTAAGGGCAACCAAGCTCCATTTTATTACTTGGTTTAATAAGAGAACAGAGAGGCAACCATATCCTTTTGGTCTCGAAATTATCGCAATCTTAATTGTTGCTTTCTTCGGTACGGCCGCCGCCGGCTTCAGTTTGCCTGCTATGGGAATATTTAAGGCTTATTTCTTTGAGCCTATTTTACTTTTTATCCTGATTATGAATGTTCTTCCTGGCGAAAAAGGAAGGAAAAGAATTCTGGTCGCTCTTTTAATAGGCGCTGTTTCCACCGCTCTTTTAGCTCTTTTTCAACAGATGACTGGACTGACGATTTCTAATCCCTTCTGGGCAGCAGCGGAAACCAGACGAGTCGTTTCCTGGTTCGGTTATCCTAATGCTGTCGGCTTATTTTTAGCGCCACTAGTTTTACTTTTATCTGGTTGGCTATTTACCTTATGTAAAGAAAAGGAGAGGATCATTCTTAAAATTACTATCGTCGCAACTATTGTTTTATCAGTAGCGGCGATTTACTTTGCCAAATCCGAAGGAGCCTTAATTGGAATTTTAGCCGGAGCTTGGCTGATGGCAATATTCGCTAATAAATATACCCGCCTAGCTGCTATTATTGGCACTGTTATTATTGGTGCCTTTATTTTTATAACACCAACCTATCGAACTTATGCCTTAGAGAAAATTACTCTACGCGATTTGTCTGGTGAAATCAGAAAACAACAATGGCGAGAAACCGCCCAGTCCTTCCACGGCTTACCTATAGTATTCGGGCACGGGCTATCTGGTTACCCAGCGGCGATTGCGCCACTACATCAAGATGGAATATTCTTTAATCGCGACAGAATAGAAAATTTCCATTCTATTTTATATGGTAGTGCTGAATTACGCGCTAAATATTGGCAGCCGGTGGAAATCTATCTCTATCCGCACAATATATTTCTAAACTTCTGGAGTGAATTGGGAATTCTAGGCTTAATAGCCTTCATCTGGCTAATAGGAAAATATTTATTTCTAACTTTGAAAATATTTTTCCGCCGACACAACTATTTGGCTTTAGGCTTATTTGGCGCAATGACAACCATTGTTGTTCACGGCCTAGTTGATGTCCCGTATTTTAAAAACGATCTATCCGCAATGTTTTTCATTCTGCTCGCCCTAGCAGCTTCTTTGCTGGCAGATAATTATTTGCAATCAAAACGGACCGATAAAAAATCTCTTAATTTATGAAAGAAATTCTAAGTTTATGAAAGAAGTCTTGCAGAAAATAATTGCTACGAGCGGACTAGCATCCCGCCGTGAAGCCGGAGAACTAATCAAACAAGGTTCAGTAAAATTAAATGGGCGACGTGCAGTTTTAGGTGATCGCGCTGAACTTGGTCACGATTTAATTACTGTTAAGGGTCGGCCCTTAGCTGCTCCTCAGTCACTAATCTATCTTAAGTTCAATAAACCAGCTGGTTATACCTGCACGAATCGCTCTTTTGTCGGAGAAAAAAATATTTTTGAGCTCATCCCGTTTCATGAGCGTTTATTTTCTATCGGTCGCTTAGATAAAGATAGTCGCGGGCTGATTTTATTAACTAACGATGGTGCCTTAACGCAAAAATTGGCGCACCCGCGTTTTCGTCACGAGAAAACTTATCGCATCCTTATTGGCGACGACAAAACTGCGCCTATTGAGCTTAAACTAGGACAACGTTATGCTAACTCTTTTATGGCAGGAGTCGATATTGGCCTTGGCGATGGCATAGTGAAAGCCAAGCGTGCCCAGTATTTACAAAGCAATGTTTTTATAATAACCTTAAGCGAGGGTAAAAAAAGACAAATTCGTAGAATGTTCGCTACTTTCAATCTAAAAATTAAAGACTTGCAGAGAATAAATTTCGCCGGCTTGAAATTAGATGATTTGCCAGAAGGGGAATGGAGAAAATTAAGTGTTGCTGAATTAAAAATGTTATCTTATGAAAAATAAAACTTTAGCCAAATGGGGTGCAACACATGCTTTTGGAGTTCTGGTCTATGTTCTACTTGTTGCCCTCTTCATGAACAAGGCAAATGATATTTTTGGAACAGCTGATCATGATATTATTACTCCCATCGCCTTCTTGATGCTCTTCCTGTTTTCTGCTTTAACTACCGGCAGTCTAGTCCTAGGAAAACCGATTATGCTTTATTTAGATGGACAGAAAAAGGAGGGGGTTAAGCTTTTACTATTTACCGGCCTCTCATTATTTATCCTGACTTGCCTAATCTTTTTTATATTGATATTGGTAAGACAGTAATTAACAGGATTAAAGGAGACGTGGCAGAGCTGGTTGAATGCGCCGCACTCGAAATGCGGTATGCCCCAAAAGGGCATCAGAGGTTCGAATCCTCTCGTCTCCGCCAAAATCATTATTGAAAATAAAAATGCCCCTTTTCCTAATTAGGAGAAGGGGCGTTTTTTAATCTTCAAACTTAATGCCGAGAAACAGGGCCTTGTATTTGCAGACCTCTGTCTCATCGCTGACTCCTAGGGAGTAAAACTTATAATTCCCCAGAATACTGGTGAACATGTTGCTTCCTGGCGCTAGCTCTAAGACGTCCTTAAGAGCAACTACGAAATTTTCCACTTTTCTGAAGTGCTTATCACTTCGAAAAAAATTAGTAAAATAACAGAGCTCTACCAGACCGCCTAAGTGCACGCCATTTCCGGCAACCATTCTCTTTACCAGACCGGGGCACACTTTTGGTCCAGCATCGAGAAGTACTAACTTCCCTGAGCGAACAGGGTTTTGGCTGTGGCCATTTAGGCGCAACGCGTCCCAGACGGAATCATCAACGAAGTGCTGGCGATGCCTAATCATCGCTCTTAATTCGGCACTGTTTTTCCGGTAATCTATCTCTATAAGATCAGATTCCCAGACAATTTTAATTTCGGTTTGAGTTAAATTCTCTGCTGCTTTGTTCATTATTTATCCTCCTTTTTTTAAATAACTAATTATTAATGATACGCTATTTTTTAATTTTTGTCAAATACTAGTTCGATGACTACTAAAAACAACCCTATCTTAGGGTTGTTTATTTGCGGAACGGACGGGACTCGAACCCGCGACCTCCTGCGTGACAGGCAGGCGTTCTAACCAACTGAACTACCGCTCCTTTTCTTTCAAAAAGTGGCTATAAGCCACCTTGCTAAGAAAAATCATAGCAAAAAGATAATTATTTGTCAAAAATCATAAATACAGAAAAATGCTTGCAAAAATAGGGTATATGGGCTATAATTAAAATAGAACTAGATACAATAGTTTTTTTAATTTTTGTTATATGGAAAAAGAATTACTACTTGCCACTAAAGACAAGGCAATTACTAAAGCCGCTCTTAATCAAATTAAAGAGGATCTTTTGGTACAGAAAAATAAAATAATTTCTGATTTAAGTAAAATATCCAAACCAGACAGTCATGAAGCTGATAATCGCAGCGCTCAGTTTCCAGAATACGGTGATAAACCTGATGAAAATGCTCAAGAAATTAGCGATTTTGCTACTACTGTTGCTGCCCAAAAAATCTTGGAAAAAAGCCTAGATGATATTAATAAGGCTCTGGATAGGATAGAAAAGGGGACTTATGGAACTTGTAAATATTGCCATAAACCAATTAATGAAAAAAGGCTAATGGCCCGACCGACAGCTGGTGCCTGCATTACTTGTAAGACCGAGCTTCAGGAAAATGAATAAATTATCGTGCAAAAATAAATATAAAAATATAGCTATTATTTCCTTGATAGCTATATTTTTTATAGGTGATAGATTGTTAAAATTTTTATCTTATCAATATTTTCAAGAAAAATTTGAAGTCTTGCCATTAATCGGTAATTGGTTTTACTTTAGCTTTGCTAAAAATTATAAAATTGCTTTTTCTTTACCCTTTAGTGGTCCCTGGCTATTATTTTTAACAGCCATCATCATTCTAATTATCGCCTTTGTAGTTTTGAAACTACTTTGGCGTGATAAAACAATAAGCCAACAAGTTGCCTTGTTGGTCTTAATCTTAACTGGAGCAGTGAGTAACTTTATCGATCGCTTCAGTCACGGTTACGTAATTGATTATTTTGCTATTAAAAATCTCGCCGTTTTTAATCTCGCCGACACAATGATTGGCCTGGGCTCATTGCTTCTCATTATTATTGTTTGGCGCGCTCGTGAAGATAAGAAAGAACATAGTCTTTAAGATCTTGATCGACTGAAAACAAATCATCGCTGCCATCTAAGCTAGTTTTTTCTATATTATCTTGAAAAGATTTTAATGTTTTATGATTGAGGTTTTCAGAAAAAGCATCAAGATAAGCATTGATTAATTCCTCTTGACTAAAATCGTTGTTTTCCGGCTGACCTAATCTGGCGGCCGTTATTTTTTTATTATGAAAGATGCTAAGCAGGCTTTGAAGATGAGCTAAAATCTGAGAAACACTTCTCTCTTCCGCTTTTTCTTGATAAACCCCGGAATTATCGCAAACCCGACACGGATATTCTACCTCGTCGGGATTAACATTATTATAAATAATATTTTCCAGCTTTAAATCAGACAGTAGTTGCCCCTCTCCCTTATTATAAAGATGGGCCATAGAATAGCCGAGATCGTTAGCAACATTTAAAAATTCATTTAAAGATTCTTCTTTAACATCCAAACCATTTAAATACTGACTAATGTTTTCTCCTGGTAAATACTCTTTGGCAATAAAGCGACTCAAATTTCCTTGAAATTCTTTTTCAAAATAGCCATAATATTTTTGCAAAATAGGATTACCCTCGGCAATAGGTGATTCGAATACTAACTTTTCTTGAAAAGAATTACTTTCTTCTGCGCTGGTAGTGCGCAAATCGGCTGATAATGTAAACACGATATTCTTACCGTTTTTCAAGCGACACTCTATCTTATCAACACGACGATTAGTGCCTATGTCTAGGTCTATCTGTTCCATTTCAAAATTTTCCAAACCAAGTTCTTTATCTTCTATTTCTAACTTAGACGTAGAATATTCACTAATATCTATTTTGTCCACTTCTTCTAACTCAACCTGATAAATAATGTTCTTTAAATAAGTCTTATTATTTTCTGCTTGACGACTAAACAAAGCGGCCGCCATTTTTAAATGAATTTTACCAGCAGCTGACTCGATATTAATATTTTTAAACTCAATTTTACTGATTAAATCTGTATATTTTTCCAAAACATAATCATCGACACCAAGTTGTTTCAGTGATTCTTTTAAGTCGGATTTAATGTTTTCTATTTTTTCAAAATTTCTCATATTTTTTTATAGTTATTCTTCTTGAATCTTCACGAACATGCTCTAGCTTAAGCCTAATCAAGTTACGGCACTGTCTGCGACTAAAGGCTTTTTTTACTTTTTCTGCCCACTCGACAGCCACGACCGTATCTTTCGCTGCCAGTATTTCCTCGATGCCTAAAGCTAATAAATCTGCCGCTCCATTCAAGCGATAGGCATCAATATGACAGAAGAATTTGGCCAACTTATTGCCTTTTAATTTATATAGCTTTAAAATATTGAAAGTAGGACTATTTACCGACCCAGCTACTCCCAGTCCCTTGGCCAAGCCCTTAAGAAAAGTGGTTTTGCCGGCTCCGAGCTCTCCTGATAACAAAAGAACGTCGCCACTAACCAGTGACAATCCCAAGTTTCTGCCCAGCTCTTTAGTTTCACCAACTTTATTAGTTGTTTGTCTAATTGTCTTTTCCATATCCATATTTTAAAGGATATTTTAAAAAAATGCTATGAAAACATTCGAACCAAAAATTGAAAAACAGCCCGTAATCAGGGAAGGTGCTGATAGAAAAGGACGCTTTCAAAAAGATGGATTCCCTGAAGGGGCATTTCCAGAAACAAATGAAGACGAGGAGCTAGTCAACATCAATAATCCTAGTAACAAATTTGTACATCCAGAAGACGTCGCTGATAACTCTTATTTATCTTACGGCGAAGGCGGGGATGAAGAAGCTATTGATAACGAAGAAATTGATGAAGATAATCACCTGCTTACTGACGAAGAAATTGAGGAGTTGACTGCTATTAGAGCAAAGAACAAGAAAGATTTAGGGCGTGACGAATTTTATTCAATCAAAAATATTAATCCGGAAAACTCCGGCAAAATCGGCGCTGCTAATATCTCTGCAAAGGATGGAGAAATACTCATCAACCGCGAACCAGCGAAAGGAAAAGGTTTGGGACTTAATAGAAATTCTCTTATGACCGCGGAAGAAAGGCGCATTCTGGCTGAAAAATATGAAAATTTGGAAGAGCCTGTTCCCTCAGGAAAAATGCGTGCAGCTGCTCACAAAGCTGGGCTTCACAGTAATATAGAAAAGAACGATGTATCTCGCCATGGCCAAAGTCACCGTGATAAAAAGGAGAGGCCTGATCGCGGTCTACTGCGCGAAATGACTGAAGATACTCATGAACACCCGTTTGATGATGTTGTGATGTAATATCAAATAATTTTTAGAATAAACTTAAAATATAAAAACAACCCCCTCGGGTTGTTTTTATAATGAGTGGGCGCACAAGGATTTCCGCCTTCGCTCGGCGCCGGAAATGCGCCTCGCTCACTTGTCCAGGGTTGGCGTCCGATATGCCGCCCGGCATATCGTCCGACGCTCGTTCGCTCGTTTCGGCTTCCGCCTCAACTCACGT
>CAYGLM010000026.1:0-12338 GCA_964350915.1 uncultured Gammaproteobacteria bacterium
GAATTCGTCGCTGAATTCATTTCTGAGGAGAAAAAAGATTTTAAATGGAGCCTGGGAAAACTACTAGCATCTTCTCTATCAGGTTTCATTGCTGGAATAGTAATTACTAGTTTATTTTTTTATACTTTGTTTGAGCTGACTTGGAAAGCTAAAACGGGCTTTGGGCTTGATTAATTTGCGACTTTTCAGCATTTGTAGTAAAAACTGGGTCTTTAAGTCAGAAAGATTGACAAAAATCTGAATATTGTTTATATTTAAGTAAGTTCGTCATGAAAAAACGCGGCTGACCGTCGCGTTTTCTTTTGGCCGTTTGCCGGTTGTTTTAACTGAACTAGCTTAATTCGGCATTTATTTTTAAAACAAAAATTATTTGGCACTTATTAAGCTAATGTGCCCAGCTAATTTAAATTATTATGGAAATCAGAAATATAGCCATCATCGCCCACGTTGACCACGGCAAGACTACCTTGACCGATGCTTTACTGCGCCAATGTGGCATGGTTGAAAGTGATGTCAGCATGGATAGTAACTCCTTGGAACAGGAACGTGGTATCACTATTTATGCGAAAAACGCTAGTCTTTTTTATAAGGATAATAAAATAAATATTGTTGATACGCCTGGGCACGCTGATTTTAGTTCCGAAGTTGAGCGCGTTTTGCGTTCAATTGACTCAGTGCTTTTGGTGGTTGATGCTCAGGAAGGTCCGATGCCACAAACGAAGTTCGTTTTGAAAAAATCTCTGGAACTTGGCTTGAAGCCGATTGTGGTTATTAATAAGGTTGACAAGCCAGCGGCGCAGCCAGCTGCTGTTGCGGAAATGGTTTATGAATTATTTTTGGATCTCGGCGCTAGCGACGAGCAATTAGATTTTGCTGTTGTTTACGCTATTAGCAAAACTGGTCAAGCTGGTTTATTACCTGATGATCTTAGCGATAGTCTGGATCCATTGTTAAATATGATTATAGAAAGAGTGGCGCCTGCCTCGGACCCTCTTTTAGAAAAAGAACCTCTTTTGCTCCAGCCTTTTAATTTGGCTTATGATAATTTTTTAGGACGTTGCGCTATCGCCCGTGTTTATCAGGGCATAATTAAAAACGGCCAGGCAGTTTTTATAAAAGATTCCGCTGGCCAAGTTCGTAGCGGCAAGATAACAAAATTATTCACTTTTCGCGGCTTGGTTCGCCAGGAAATAGAAGCTGCTTCGGTGGGAGATATCGTTTTTTTGGCTGGCTTATCAGATATTTTTATCGGTGAAACCATCTGTTCGCAGCCGGATCAACAGTCGTTACCGGCTATTAAAATTGATGAGCCAACAATCTGCTTAAATTTTCTAGTTAATAATTCTCCCTTTGCTGGACGCGAAGGCAAGTTTGTTACTAATCGTCAGATTAAGGAGCGACTAGAAAAAGAGCTTGAAGTTAATGTCGGCTTGAAAGTAGATTTCTCTAGTAATAGTTTTTATAAGGTGTATGGCCGTGGCGAACTTCATATTGCTGTTCTTTTAGAGAATATGCGTCGAGAAGGTTATGAGGTTCAAGTTTCCAAACCGCAAGCAATTATTAAAGAAGAGGGCGGCTTAAAAACTGAGCCTTATGAAGAAGTGAGTATCGATATTCCCGAAGCATCTGCGGGCGTGGTCATTGAGAAGATGTCCAGACGCAAAGGCCGGATGACTGACTTAAAAACGCATAACGGTCAGACCAGAATTATTTTCGAAATTCCTACCAGGGGACTATTGGGTTATCGCGAAGAGTTTGTTGTTGATACTAGAGGAGAAGGAATTCTGTGTGCTCATTTTCTCGGTTTCCAACCTTGGGCAGGAGATATAGAAACGAACGATTTGGGCTCCATGGTTTCGATGGTAACCGGTAAGGCTCTAGCCTATTCTTTATGGAACTTACAGGAAAGAGGCGTTTTGTATATTGTTCCTAACACGGACATTTATGAAGGCATGGTGC
The DNA here is from genome assembly GCA_964350915.1 of uncultured Gammaproteobacteria bacterium. GTDB lineage: Bacteria > Patescibacteriota > Patescibacteriia > Patescibacteriales > UBA12465 > UBA12465. The sequence continues at coordinate 1,960 of CAYGLM010000026.1, forward strand.
TCGGAAATGTTGCTAAGGGTAATGATTTGGCTGTTAATGCAATTAAGGGCAAGAAGCTGACAAATGTTCGTGCTTCTGGCTCAGATGAAGCAATCTTATTAACGCCGCCTTGGGATTTAAGTCTGGAAAGAGGCTTAAGTATAATTAATGATGATGAGTATTTGGAAGTTACTCCTAAGAGCGTTCGTTTGCGGAAAAAGTATCTGACCGAAGTGGAGCGAAAGAGAAGCGGTGAATAGGGCATGGGCCTAATTCTTTAATTTTAGTGAGATGTTCTTTGGTTCCGTAGCCTTTATGTTTAGCGAAACCGTAACCAGGATATTGTTTATCAAGTTCACTGATAATAAAATCGCGGCTGACTTTGGCGATGATTGAGGCGGCGGCGATTACCCAGACTTTAGCATCCCCTTTAATAATGGCGTTTTGCGGTAAATCAGTTTTCGGTAACTTAAATTTGCCATCTAGTAAGAGGTAGTCGGGTTTTACCTTGATTTTTTTAATAGCTCGGCGCATCGCCAGAAAACTAGCTTGTAAAATATTTATTTTATCGATTTCTGTATTGTTTACAACACCAATTTCAACAGCGAGCACCCTTTCTTTGATAGCGCGAAAAATTTTCTCGCGTTTCTTGGCACTTAAAGTCTTAGAATCAGCGACTAATTCCAAGTCTCCCGGTTCAATCTTAAAATCGGGGCCAATGACGACACAAGCAGCGACCACTGGGCCAGCCAAAGGGCCGCGCCCCGCTTCATCTAGGCCGCCAACCAGTTTATATCTGAGTTCAAAAATTTTTTGTTCCGCTCTTAAATCTAACATGATTTTATTGTAACATATTTAGCTGATTTTAGATAATTTAGCCCTTGATGAGAAAATCAGTTTTTAAGGCTGAAAAGCTATTGACATTTAATTTTTTTTGTATTATAATAAGGACACTTAAAATAGAAAGTGCTTGTTCATTATATAGTAGAAAGCTAGCCATGAAGAGAGAGAACTAGAAACAATGAGGCTAGTGGGCCAAGCCCAAGGCAGTATGCCTTTTTCAAAACTGGGCTGGAAGATTCGTCTCCAGCCCTTTTGTTTTACTTTTACGTTGATATTTCCTTGCTTTTTTCATTAAAATATGGTATAATATATACTAGTACTAGAACAATATAAACCTTAAATTAATAAATCATGGTAAAGCAAGAGACGCATCCTTATGTTTTCCGGGAAGGAAAATACAAGGATAGGACCCTTGATTGGGTCTTTTTGCACGATCCGGTTCATATTAGCCGGATTTACCTGAAGATGTTTGATAGACGCTCCGCCGTCAATATCAAAAATCATCTTCAGCTCGCAATCGAAACCTTGATGGAAAGAATCCAGGGTCTGCGCATTAATCGACCTTGCCCTTTCTGTAAATCTGAGCCTTCTATTTTTTTGCTCTTGCCTGATCACGGACTGATTGGCAATAATCTCATCTGCTGCCGACAAAAGGATTGCCGTGAACAATTACTTGCTAGTCGTCCTGGACAACTGCACGCAATTAAGGATTTCCTGCTTTTGATTTCCAGTCGGAACATCAATAAAAAGGACGCCACAACTGTGGTCAGGATATTCAAGAATGTTCATAAAGAGTCAATACTTGAATCATTTTCTTGACCGTGTAGTGTTTATTAAAAAGATTTTCTCTAATTACTCAAATTGAGACTTTTCACAACTCGTTCCTTCTGGGGCGAGTTTTTTCTTTAAATATGATAAAATGGTAAAATAAGCTTGGGAGAGGCTGACAATTTTTCATTCATCATCCCATAATAATAAAAATATGAAAAAAGAACATTTTTTATTAGCTGTTTTTTCGATTATAATTGTTGTTGCGCTAGTTTTGCGTGTTAATAGTTGGCTTAACAAGTCAGCTGACGAGGTGGCGCCGCGCCCGATTGTTAATGAGCAAATTGCGACTTCTTCTTCCCCCACCCCAGTTGTAGATGAACAGATTGTTGCTTCTACTGCTCCGGAGTTTTTATTAGGAGGGGACCAAGATGAGCACGGTTGTATTGCTTCAGCTGGTTACGGCTGGTGTGAAACAAAACAAAAGTGTCTGCGTGTCTGGGAGGAAGATTGTCCGCCTTTATTGACGTCAGGAACGTCTACCGATCAAATCGAGGTTGCTCTGTCTTATCCTTTGCCTGGCGACCTAGTTTCTTCGCCTTTAGAAATAAGCGGTAAAGCGCGCGGTTATTGGTTTTTTGAGGCGACTTTGCCTATTAGTTTAGTTGCCTCTGATGGTAGCCCAATTGTTTCCTATTATGCTCAGGCTGAAGATGAATGGATGACGGTTGATTTTGTGCCTTTTAGTGCCCGTCTTGAGTTTCAAACTTCGGCGGAGAGTGGATATTTAATAATTTCTAAGGACAATCCCTCCGACTTGCCTCAATATGATGCTAGCATCCGCATTCCGGTAAAATTTAAAAATTAGCGTTGATTATAAAAATTAAAAGCTAGACAAAAAATTATGAAAATAGAATATTTGCCTAACTTGCCCAGTGCGGGTGGAAAAATAGATTTAAGTGCTTTTAAAAAGAAGGAAAAACCGACGCGACCAGAAGATTTTCTGCCTGCTTTAACCAAAAGCTTGCGCTCTCAAGCGGAAGAAATAAATAGTGAATTTCCCGGTTTATTAACTGATTCCGCGCAGATTGAGATGGTTGGCCCTGAAGCAGAAAAAGATTCTAGTTTAGTAGCTCAGCAAGAATTCGGATTTGCCTCTTCATCCGGTAAACAAGAAGAACGTTGGCGCGAGGATAGAGACAAGAATCCTTCTAATTTAACGGAGATCGCTTTGACTCTTTTATTTCATAAGTTTTTAAAAAATGATTTTATCGTCGCCCGCGCTTCTGCTTACGACGATTATAATAACGGCGTTGACTTAGTTTTGATTGATAAAAAAACCGGAGCGATAGTCTGTGGTTTTGATGAGGTAATCACTCATTTTAAAGATGGCAACTCGCCTAAAAAAGAAGAAAAATTAAAAAGAAAAATGCAGGCCGGAGGAGCGCGCTTGAAGTATGGCGCTTTTATTAAAGAGGGCCGCTTAGAGCGCGGTTCCAGGCACAATCTCCCGGCTTTTTATTTAGCACTTACAAGAAATGAGCTCGATGATTTACTTCCAGTTTTAGCGCAGCAGGCTGAAGGTAATAATGGTCAGAAAAAAGAATCACAGCAAGGTCCTGAAGTTCCCGAAAGTCTAGAAAAATTATTCGTTAGCTTAGCTACTTCGCTAGATAATCAATTGCGCGTTTTTGCTGCCAATAGGAATTTACATCCCCATCTCTTAGATAATCTTAATAAGTTTCAGTCCTCATTGTTAAAAATTAAAACAGCCAGTCAGTCAGAAAAACAAGAAGAAATTGACGTTTTAGCTGCTAATGCCGCTTAATAAATACTATGTCTAAATTATTTCTATACAACACGTTATCTCGTCGCAAGGAAGAATTCAAGCCAGTGAAAGCTAAACAGGTGGGTATATACACCTGTGGGCCGACGGTTTATAACTACGCTCATATCGGCAATCTTCGTACTTATTTATTTGAAGATTTTTTGCGTCGCACCTTAGCTTATAATGGTTTTAAGGTAAAACATGTCATGAATATTACTGATGTCGGTCATTTGACTGGTGACCAAGATATGGGAGAAGACAAAATGGAGGCGGGGGCGAAGCGTGAAGGGAAGAGTGCTTGGGAAATTGCTGAATTCTATACTGATGCTTTTAGGGAAGATATCGCTAAGCTTAATATTCTTGAGCCGTCGGCCTGGTGCAAGGCGACTGATAATATTCCTGAGCAGATTGCACTGATAGAGCAGTTAGAAAAGAAGGGTTATACTTATCAGACTAAGGATGGTGTTTACTTTGATACTGTTAAATTTCCTGACTATAATAAACTCAGTCATCTGCCGCTTGAGACCCTAAAGGAAGGGGCGAGGGTAGAGAGAAATCCGGAAAAGAGGAATTCGACTGACTTCGCCTTATGGAAATTTTCTCCCGCTGGCATTAAGCGTCAAATGGAATGGCAGTCTCCTTGGGGCAAAGGTTTTCCTGGCTGGCATATTGAATGTTCGGCGATGAGCTTAAAATATCTCAAGGGGCAATTAGATATCCATTGCGGCGGCATGGACCATGTTAATGTTCATCATACTAATGAAATTGCGCAGTCAGAAGCAGCTACGGGCCGTAAGTTTTTCAATTATTGGCTTCATGGCGCATTTCTTAATATTGCCGGCGGCAAGAAGATGGCAAAAAGCGGTGGGAATTTTTTAACTCTTACTAATGCTTTGTTGAAAAAAGATATTAACCCTTTGGCCTATCGTTTCGCTGCTTGTCAGGTTCATTATCGCAAGCCAATGGAATACAGCCTAGAAAATTTAAAGCAAGCTGAACAGGGCTTAATTAAGCTTGTGAAACAAGTGTCAGCTTTAGGTAATAAGAAGGGAACCGTTGATCAGGTTTATAAAAATAAGTTTTTATCTGCCATTAATGATGATTTGAATTTACCTAAGGCCTTGGCTGTTTTAGCGTTGACTCTAAAGTCTAAACTAGCGGCGCCAGATAAATTAGCGACGGTACTTGATTTTGATAAGGTGTTAGGGTTAGATTTAGGACAGACTGAAAACGATAAGAAGCTATCAGTAACTGATGTCGGCTCCGAAGTTGAAAAGCTATTTATTGCTCGTCAGCAGGCGCGAGCTGAAAAAAACTGGAACGAGGCTGACCGCCTGCGTCTAAAAATTAATGATTTAGGGTTTTTAATTGAAGATACGCCGTCTGGTCAGATTTTGAAAAAAGTTAAATAATGAAAAATAATTTTTGGTATAAATTAAAAAATAAAAATAAGCCCATCCTCGCTTTGGCGCCGATGGCTGGTTTTACTGACTCTGCTTTTCGTCGACTCTGTAAAAGTTTTGGCGCTGATGTGCTTTATAGTGAAATGGCTTCAGTAACCGCTCTCCATTTCGGCTTTAAAGATGAGGGCGATTCTGGTACGAAGAGAAAACGAGACAATGGTTCAGCGGCTACTTTAGAGATTCTGAAATTTCGCCCGCGTCAGGAAAAATATTATGTTGTTCAGTTGTTTGGGTCTAATCCGGTTCATTTTGCCTCGGCAGCGAAAATTATTACTGAGAAAGTTAAACCTGATGGCGTTGACATTAATTTTGGCTGTCCGGCTGGTAAGGTTCTCAAGCAAGGCGCTGGTGCTGATTTAATGAAGGACTTGAAACGCTCGCGTCAGGTAGTCATGGCAGTTTTGGAAAATACTAATTTACCGGTTTCAATAAAAATTAGAGCCAAAGCCGGAGAAGTCGGGGCCTTAGAATTTTTAGAAAATCTTGCCGATTTGCCTATTTCTGCTTTAATGGTTCATGGTCGCACGCTTAGCCAAGGCTTTGCCGGCGCTCCCGACTTTGATTTAGTTCGTCAGGCTAGACAACATTTTCACGGTGTCATCCTGGCTAACGGAGGAATTAATAATGTAGAAGATGCGAGGAAGGCTTTGGCGACCAGTCAGGCCGACGGCTTAGGACTAGCGCGTGGTATTTTAGGACGACCCTGGTTGTTTGCGGAAATAAAATCAGGACGTCACCAGGATTTAGACTGGCCGGAGATTTGGCGCTTAATGATAAAGCAAGCTACTTGGGCAGAAAAAGATAAGGGAGAGAAAGCGTTAGTTGAACTACGTAAACATTTAGTCTGGTATGCCCAGGGTCGCCCGGGTGCCAGTCGTTTGCGTTCGGAGTTAGTTAAGATCTCTTCTTTAGCAGAATTACGACGCTTAGCTAAGAAATCGTTAGCGGAATTAAAAGATTAACAAGAGCAGAATTAAAAGATTAACAAGAGCAGAATTAAAAGATTAGTGTGGCATTAAAAAATTAGCCCCTGATAAAAAATCAGTTTAGAAAAATAATTTAATTATAAATATGACTCTTTATATTAACACGATTTTGCCAGGAAAAATATTAGTTGCTGTTGCTGAAAAAGAAGAGACTTTGGCGCTTAAAGAAGTGAAGGTGGAAAAAGATCAGGCAGAAAAATTATTAGTAGCTGTGAATGCTGTTTTAAAAAAAGCTAAAATAGAATTGAAGGCAGTGAAAAAAATCGTCGTTGCCGATGAAGGAGGGAGCTTCACTTCCTTGCGTATCGGCGTCTTAGCGGCGAATGCTCTTGGCTATGCTTTAAAAATTCCCGTAGTGGCAGAAAGCGGGCGCAAGAATCGTAAAATTTTTGCCGGTTACCAGTTAGTTGAGCCACGTTATCAGGGGGAGCCAAACATCGGCAAGACTAAAAAATAGACTACTAGTTAAAGATGAAGAGTCACGTGAGAGTTTTTCAGGAAAAAAAACACCTTGTGCATTAACTGTTGATAACCCTTTTACATTTTTGTCAAAAAGTTTCAATTAAAAAAGACCGCCTGTTGATAAGTGGTCTTTTTTGTTATTTTTTATCTTATTTTAAGGCAAATTAAAGTGTTGACCGTTGGGGTTTTGTGGTGTATAATTAAACCTGTAAGGTGAATTGTGGGGAACGGTGGTGGATTCTATGACCAGCATCGCCCTAGCTAACCCTAACTAGCCTATGTTTATCGGCGAATACAATCATAACTTGGATGAGAAAGGGCGCTTAGCCATTCCCGCCAAGTTTCGACTAATTTTGAAAAAGGGCGCCGTCGTCACCAAGGGTTTGGATGGTTGCCTTTTCTTGTATTCGAAGAGTCAATTTGAAGAGATTGCTAAAAAATTTGCCGCCTTACCACTGAGTCAGTCAAAAGCGCGTGCCTTTGCTCGCCATATGTTAGCCGGTGCTATGGATGTCGAGTTTGACAATCAAGGTCGCGTCACCTTGCCAGAATACTTAAGAAAATTTTCTGGCCTAAAAAAGAAAGTAATTGTTGCCGGACTTTATAACCATTTAGAAATTTGGGATGAGGCTGCCTGGAATAGTTACAAATCTGATTCAGAAAAAAATAGTAATGCAATTGCCGAGGCCTTGGGAGATTTAGGCATTTAATTTGGTATGGATTATCAGCATGTTCCTGTTATGCTCTCGGAAGTTCTAGATTATCTAGAAGTAAAACCGGGAGGAAAATATATCGATTGTACTTTAGGCGGCGCCGGCTACACGCTGGCAATTGCTAAAATTACAGGTTTGGCTGGTAGAATATTGGCGATAGATTTAGATGAGAACGCGATTGAAAATGGGCGTCGCTTGATAGCCGAAGAGAGTAAGAAAGAAAATGATTTGGCGTCAATTGAATTGTTAAGAGGTAATTTTAAAAATATTGAAGAGTTTGCCACTGCTGTATTCGGTGCTGGCAAAAAAATTGATGGGATAGTAATGGATCTAGGTTTATCTTCCTTTCAGTTGAGTGATGAAGAGCGCGGTTTTTCTTTCAAATCATCCGGACCGCTTGATATGGCGTTTGGATCAGGCGCACAGCGCTCGACCACTAAAATAATCAACGAATACCCCCTCTTAGAACTGACACGGATTTTCCGGGAATACGGTGAAGAAAAAAGAGCTTACCAATTAGCCAAGGCAATCGTTGCTGCCAGAAGCATTCAGCCAATTAAGACAGCTGCGCAGTTAGCGAATTTAATTGAAGCGCAAGTTCCGGCTCGTTTCCGTGGCAAGATTCATCCCGCCACCCGTATCTTTCAAGCCCTACGCCTAGAAACGAACGCTGAATTGGAAAGTTTGCAGGAAGTGTTGCCGGCGGCAGTTGAACTCTTGGCCCCAAAAGGAAAGCTAGTAGTAGTTTCTTTCCATAGCGGTGAAGATAGGATAGTCAAGCGTTTTTTCAAAAGCAGAGAGGATATTGAAATTCTGACGAAACGACCGATTCCAGTCTCAGCTCAGGAAGCAGCCGAGAATCCTCGAGCCAGAAGTGCTAAGCTTCGTGCCGCGAACAAGAAAGAGTTCTAAGGAGGCATTAAATAAGATAATTTTTAAATTAATATAACAATACTTTTTATCCCTATGGCTCAGACCGTCACTTATTATCAGGAAAAACAAAAAGCAAGATCTTCTCAGCGTGGATATAATCTACGTTTCTTCAACACCTTCTTGTTTTTAGCCGTCTTCAGTTTAGGCTTCGCCTATCTAATCGGTGTTAGTGACCTGACAGTCAAGGGATTTGCCTTGCATGAGCTGAGAGCTCAAGCAGCCTCTTTAGCAGAAGAGAAGCTGTCTTATGAAGAGAAAGTTGATGCTCTGCAATCTTATTATGTCCTGAGTGAACGCGCTAAATCCCTGAATATGGTAGCTATCAGCGATATTGAGTATATTCAAGCCGGCAGTCATATTGTCGCCAAGAAGTAAAAGCTGACAGCGAAAGGCGCCGGTAAGCTTTGTCTTTATGTGGCGAAATTCTCAAGGTAAAAATAATTCAATTCGTGGAAAGGTGAACAGTAATCGCTTACGTCTTGTCGTGGCGATTATTTTTTTAATGATGGGAGCCCTGGTTTATAAATTGTATAGCGTTCAGATTGATCAATTTGATATGTATACGGCGATGGCTGCTTCTCAGCATCAGGTTTACAGCAAATTGCAGCCGGAAAGAGGCAAGATTTATTTAAGAGAAGTTATAAATGGTGAAGAGAAGCTTTATCCGCTTGCAACTAATAAAGAATTTGCTGAAGTCTTTGTCGTTCCCAAGGATATTACTTACCCGCAGGTGATGGCGGAAAAACTATTTGAATTTTTTGACCGGCCGAAATTAGAAGCAGAATTACAAAAACAGCAGGCAAGCGGCACGGAAGCGATAATTGCCACCTCAACTAAGGAAGAAATAATAACTAATTATCTGAAGAAGCTAGATAAACCAGGCGATCCTTATGAGCCATTAGTGAGCAAGGTTGATGCGGGGGAGTTGGTGCGCCTTCACGCCTTCTTGTCTAGCACTGATTATTCCTCAACGTCTTCACCAGCCTTGGCATCGGCCGAAGATTTAGAGTTGAAATTAGGAAAAGTAATTTACAGGGAAGAGCCGAGTAAAGAATTACGTATTCCGGGCTTAGGATTTAATTTACAGAAGTATCGCCATTATCCAGAAAACGAAGTGGGCTCGCATATTGTTGGTTTCACTGCCAATGTTGATGGCGAAGGTCAGGGGCGATATGGTTTAGAAGAATTTTTCAATTATGAGCTTTTTGGACAATATGGCTCCTTAAAGTCAGAGAAGGCTGGTAGTGCTAGCTTGATGATTGTAAATGATCGTGAGTATGTTAAACCCGAGAACGGTAATGATTTAGTTTTAACAATCGATCGCAACATTGAATTTTTTGCTTGTGAACAATTAAAAAAGACTGTAGAAAGATTAAAGGCAGAAGGAGGAACAGTCATTGTCATTGAACCAAAGACAGGCAGCATTCTAGCGATGTGTTCTGTGCCTGACTTTAATCCGAACGACTATCGCAACGTAAAAGATATTGCGCATTATAATAATCCCGCGACCTTCTATCAGTATGAGCCGGGCTCAGTTTTCAAAACAGTGACGATGGCAATTTCTATTGACCAGGGCAAAGTTTCTCCCTCAACTACTTATCGTGATGAAGGTCAGATTATGGTTAAGGGTTGGAATAAGCCGATTAGAAATTCTGATTTCGCAACTAAAGGAGCGCACGGTGTAGTTGACATGAGTGCGGTTTTAGATAATTCTTTAAATACCGGTGCGATTTTTGTCATGAATCAAGTTGGCCCTAAGATTTTTGCTGACTATGTTAAGAGTTTCGGCTTCGGTGAGCGTTCCGGTATTGAGTTGGGAGCAGAAAGTCCAGGAAATATTAATAATCTTTTAAAAAGTAGAGTCAAGGATATAGACGCGGCTACGGCATCTTTTGGTCAAGGCATCGCGGTTACTCCACTACAAATGATTATGCCTTACCAAGCCATTGCTAATAAAGGCTTGATGATGCAACCGCATATCGTTCAAGCGATTATCCATCCTAATGGTAAGCGCGAGGAGATAGTGCCCAAGCCGGCTGGACAAGTTATTTCTGAAAAAACTGCTGCCACCGTTGGCGCGATGTTAGTCAATGTTGTTGAGAACGGCCATTCCAATAAAGCCGCTATTTCAGGATATTATATAGGCGCTAAAACAGGAACTGCTCAGATAGCCACTGCTGGCGGTTATGCTAAAAATCAATATGTCCATACTTTTATTGGCATAGCACCGATAGAGAACCCAGCTTTTGTGATGCTAACGAAGATTGATAAGCCAGAGGGAGTGATGTATGCTGAAGGCTCAGCTTTGCCGCTTTGGCGAGAGATTGCTGATTTTATCTTAAATTATTATGCTGTCCCTAAGACTAGGTAATAAACGGGCGTTACAATCGGCATAGATATATAC
>CAYGLM010000027.1:0-11265 GCA_964350915.1 uncultured Gammaproteobacteria bacterium
TAGGATCGACTAACCCTGGGTCGATTTTCGTTGCCCAGGAAACCTTGGGTTTTCGGTGGGCGTGGTTTTAACACGCCTTTTTGCTACTCATGCCAACATTCTCTCTTCCTTCCGCTCCACCACGCCTCGCGACGTGACTTCAACGCTGAAAGAAATGCTCCTCTACCGCTCTCCGCCTAATGGCGGAAAGCCCGCATCTTCGGTACAAAGCTTAGCCCCGATAAATTTTCGGCGCGAAACAACTTGATTAGTGAGCTATTACGCTATCTTTAAAGGATGGCTGCTTCTAAGCCAACCTCCTAACTGTCGTAGTCACAACACCACCTTTTACACTTAGTATATATTTAGGGACCTTAGACTGTGATCAGGGCTGTTTCCCTTTCGACTGATGGACCTTAGCGCCCATAGTCTGACTCCCGGACTCTACTCGTAGGTATTCGGAGTTTGATTGAAGACGGTATCTTGCGACCCGCCCTCATCCAGTGCTCTACCCCCTACGATCAACATCCGAGGCTAGCCCAAAAGCTATTTCGAGGAGAACCAGCTATTGCCGAGTTCGATTACAATTTCTGCGCTAACCACAAGTCATCCCCGCGTGTTGCACGGCGCGTGGGTTCGGTCCTCCATTTATCTTTCGATAAACTTCAACCTGCTCATGGTTAGATCACCCGGCTTCGGGTCTTGTCCATGCGACAAATGCTACGCTTCCGGGAAGCTAATAAATTAGCTTTCACGAAAGCGAAGCACAAACGGGCTATTAACCCTCGCTTTCACTCTGCATGCTCTCCAGAGGAGATTATGCAAGCCACATAGAACAAACTCGTTGGCTCATTCTTCAATAGGCACGCCGTCACCCCTTGCGGGGCTCCGACTCCTTGTAAGTATATGGTTTCAGGTACTATTTCACCTCCCTCAACGGGATGCTTTTCACCTTTCCCTCACGGTACTTGTTCACTATCGATCATAAGAAGTATTTAGCCTTAGGTCATAGTCGACCTTGCTTCAGACGGGATTTCACGAGTCCCGCCCTACTTAAGATTCCTAACCACGAAGAGATAATCCTTTTCGCTTACCGGGCTATCACCGTCTCTGGCCGAGCTTTCCAACTCGTTCTGCTAAAGATAATCTTTTATGACTTCGCCCTGTTCCTCTAGAAAACAGGCATCAAGATCTTGCAACACCGATAAGACTTATGGTTCTAGAACCTTCAGGACCAAACTTGGCGAACCAAGTTCAATCCGCGGTCATATCGGTTTAGGCTTCTCCCCTTTCGCTCGCCACTACTCAGGGAATGATTATTATTTTATTTTCCTCCAGCTACTAAGATGTTTCAGTTCGCCGGGTGTTCCAGCTCGCCTTAAAGGCTGAGCTTCCTCGATCTTCAATCGAGGGGGTTTCCCCATTCGGAGATCCGCGGGTCAAAGGTTGCTTGCCACCTTACCGCGGCTTATCGCAGGCTGCTACGTCCTTCTTCGTCTTCTTATGTCAAGGCATCCACCATATACCCTTAACGTGATTTTCCCACACTTTTACTTTTAACAGGTAAAAATGTGCCGCATCTTTAGTTTTACAGCGAAAGGTTGGACCCTTTCAACTAAAATGCGCCTTTTATATATTTTTCGATGTTTTTACTCTAACTTATTCGTTTGTTAAGGTCCGCAGGGCGCAAAAAAACCGCTGTTCAGCGGTTCTAAGTAATCGTAAAATAAACAATTATTTAGAATCGCTTTTTCAATTTAATTTCCAGCTGATTTCGCATAATTTTTTGCCATTTCTGGCCCTGTTTAAAACTGTTAATAATTATAGCGGTTTTAAAAATTATGTCAAGGGTGCAAACAGGGTCGTTATTATGGGCTTTATTTCAATAATTATTAAGGATAAGATATAATAAAATTAAGAGAAAATTTATCTTTTTTTTAAATAAAATGAATAGTCCGCAAACTTACAATATTGGCGAAATTACCAACAACAAATCGAATGATAAAATTGCTATAATAATGGGCGCCGGTCCAGCCGGTTTAGCAGCGGCTTACGAGTTAGCGCTCCATTCTGATATTAAGCCTATTGTTATTGAGATGGATGGCCAGGTCGGTGGCCTTGCTAAAACTATCGATTACGAAGGTTGGCGCTTCGATATCGGCCCGCACCGTTTTTTTTCCAAGAGTCCAGAAATAAATAAACTCTGGGAAGAAATTCTCCCTAAACAGGGCCAGCTTAGTCAGGAAGACAAGGAGCTGGGAAGAAAGCTCGACTTATCCGATAAGCTTGGTGCTCCTAATCCTGATGAGGAAAATCAAATCATGCTGGTCAAACAACGCTTAACAAGAATATATCATCGTCGTCGCTTCTTTGATTATCCCATCAAGCTCAGTTTTTCTAATTTAAAAAAACTGGGCGGCTGGCAAGTAATCAGCATTTTATCTGGTTATATTTGGGCAAGACTAAAACCAATTAAGCCAGAAAAAAACTTAGAGGATTTTTTTATCAACCGTTTCGGACGTCCGCTTTATGAAACCTTCTTCAAGGACTATACAGAAAAAGTGTGGGGCGTAAGCTGTCAGGAAATTCCAAAATCATGGGGCGCACAAAGAGTTAAACAACTTTCAGTTAGTAAAATTATTAGCGAGGCCGTCAAGCAGACACTAAAACCAAATAGAAAAACTTCCGAGACAAGTTTGATTGATTCTTTCCTTTATCCAAAATTTGGCGCCGGTCAAATGTTTGAAGAAATGGCAAAAAAAATAATTACTAAGGGAGGTATTATAAAAACAAGCCATCAAATCATTGCTCTGCAGACCGAAGGGAAAAAAATCATTTCCCTGCGTGTTAAGAATTTACAGACTGGAAACGAAGAAACAATCGCTGGCGATTTCTTCTTATCTAGCTTAGCTATTAAAGATTTAGTAGAAATGATGGATGGCGCAGCAAGGGCCAGTCAGGAAATTGCCGCTGGACTTAGTTATCGCGATTTAATTTTAGTCGCACTTGCTTACAATCACTTATCTTTAAAAAATAAAACAAAGATAAAAACTCGAAACGATTTGATTCCTGATAATTGGATTTATGTCCAAGAAAAAGGCGCTAAATTAGGTCGCTTAGATATCTTTAATAACTTTAGTCCCTGGATGCTGAAAAACCAAGATAAAGTTTTAATTGGCGCCGAATATTTTTGTCAGGAAGGTAATGCTTGGTGGCAGATGAGCGATACAGAATTAATCGAAATGGCCAGCACTGAATTAGCAACTATGGGAATTGCTGAAAAAGATGAATTAATTACTGGTAACGTGCACCGGCAAACAAAAGCTTACCCCGCCTATCTAGGCTCTTATAATCGTTTCTCGGAATTAAAAGATTATTTAAATTCCTGGGAAAATATTTTCTTAATTGGTCGCAACGGTCAACATCGTTACAACAACATGGACCATTCCATGCTCACCGGACTAAAGGCTGCTCAAGCATTGATTAATTATCAGACCGAGCAAGACTTACAAAATAGCAAACATGAAATTTGGCAGATAAACACTGAAGATGACTACCATGAAAAAAAATGAAGTCCAAAAAAATAATACGAAAGAAGCGGCTCAAGAAAATAACGCCAAAAATAATGCCCCTTCTTCTCAAAATAGTATTTACAAACAAGCTTTCCCTTGGCTGCTCTGGCTCGTCTTTTTAAGTCTAACTTTCTTTGGCGTACTACATCATGAACCTTGGTGCGACGAGGCTCAGGCCTGGTTAATCACGCGTGATCTCGGGTTATGGGATATCATCAGGCAACTGCCATATGAAGGAACGCCAGGATTGTGGCATTTACTACTTTTCCCTTTAGCGAAACTGGGGCTGCCGTATGCGACTATGTCTTGGCTACACTGGTTAATCGCCGGCGGCGCTATGTTCATTTTTATCTTCTTCGCCCGCCTCCCAAAAATATTCAAAGTAGCGTTCGCTTTATCTTATTTTCCCTTATACGAATACGCCGTCATCGCACGAAACTATTCGCTAGCAATCCTTTTCTTATTTGCAGTGGCTGCTTTCTATCCGCACCGTGAACGGCGACCTATAATTTACTCCTTAATTATATTCGGATTACTCCAGACGAACATACTAGTTTTTGTTCCAGCTTTGTTTCTAATCTTGCTATTTATAGTAGACCAGTGGAAAAAAGAGAAGCTCGGAAATAGCGCCCTGATTGCTACAACCATCATGCTCGCTGGTGCTATTATCACATTTTTACAAGTCATTCCATACCCTGGACAACTACATGGTTCGTTCCTGGAACCAAGACTCCTTTCTGTTCTTAGCTCTATCGGTGCAGTTTTTTTGCCAATCGCTAAAGAATATAACGAAATAACATTCTTCTCTGGCTGGTCATATTTACTAGGAGGCGCAGTTATTGTTTCTTTATTTATTTTGACTGGACTACTAATTAGAGCTAGACGCTTCTTAGTATTGTACGCGACTAGCGCTAGTTGGTTACTTTTTATTTTCCTTTCAAAAAATGTGGGCGCCTTACGTCATTATGGATTCTTTTTAATATTTTTTATTTTCTCTTGGTGGTTATCAGAAAATCACCAAAATAAAACTCCAAAAAGTTCCCGTCGCTTAACCGTTATGATAGCGGCGGCGCTTATGATTCCTGGAATTATCATATCCGCTGATGTTTATCGCCAGGAATATTTATATAATTTTTCTGGTGGCAAAGAAATTGCGCAATACATTAAGGATAACGAATTGGAGCAGGCCAATATTATTTCGCTAAGCTCATTTATAAATTTATCTGCTCTACCATATTTACCAGAAACAAAATTTTGGCAGCCAGAAAGACAAGAATTTGGAACATTCGTCACTCTAGATTATGAATATGTGCTCGGTAGCCTTACTGGCTACCAAGAAATTAGAAGACGCATTAATTCTTCTTTTTATGGACAGGAGGTTTTTTTATTATCATCACTTAATCTTGATGGCTACGATAAATCGCTTGAGCTAGTAACAAAAAATCAAAAACCCTCCATGAGCGGAGGGTTCTTTTACTTATATAGACTATCAACGCTGGAATAAATTATTATTCTTCCAAAATACTGGCATCTTCCATGTGCGCTATCGCGTCTTCACGACTGATTGCGCCCTCTTGATAAAGCTGGCGAACACTTTTATCTAAGGTAATCATGCCGCTCAGTGCTCCAGTTTCAATAACACTTTTTATCTGCGGAATTTTTCCTTCTCTGATAAGATTAGAAACCGCTGAGTTGTTCAACAAAATTTCTCTAGCCGCTGCTCGACCTCCACCTTGCTTAGGCAAAAGTCGTTGAGAAATTACCGCCGATAAAACCATCGATAGTTGAGACTTAATCTGGTTTTGTTGGTGAGGAGGAAAAGTATCAATAACACGATCAACTGTCTGAGCAGCACTATAGGTATGCAAAGTAGCTAATACTAAGTGTCCAGTTTCGGCAATAGTTAAAGCCGTGGAAATAGTTTCTAGGTCGCGCATTTCTCCTAACATAATGACGTTGGGGTCTTGGCGCAAAACATGTTTCAAACCGCTCGCAAAACTATTCATATCGCTACCAAGCTGTCTTTGGGAAACAATGCTCATCTTTGATTTAAAGACATATTCAATCGGATCTTCTAGCGTAATTATATTAGCGTTTTTGGTTGAGTTAATGTGATTAATCATGGCTGCTAAAGTCGTAGATTTACCACAGCCAGTCGGACCAGTAACTAAAATTAAGCCCTGGCGAGCATCTAGTAAACTAGCAATAATTGGCGGCATGCCTAAATCCTCCAAAGTCCATTCGGTATCGCTAATCACACGTGCCACCAAGCGAACATTATTTTTTTCAAAAGAGAGGTTAAGACGATAACGATATTTTTCAACTTGATAACTAAAATCTAGATCTCTTTTATCAAAAAATCTTTTCTTTAAATCCTTATCTAAAAGATCATCGAGCATCTTATCTAGCTCGTCCTTGTCCCAAACTGGAAAACTATTTTCTCCCAATAATTGATTGGCGTCATTTAAGACACCGTCGATGCGAAAAATGGGGGGCTGTCCGAATAATACATGAATGTCGGAAGCGCCTTTCTCAGCGGCTAGTTTTAAAATGCTCTTAATATTCATTTTTTTATCCTTAATTAAAATAACTAATCAATTTACCAAGCAATTGACCGGCCCATCTCCCAAACAATCATCACTGGTCCAATTTAGTAATCAATTACCAAGCCAATGTTTTTAAACCGGCAGCGGCAGCATCAATCTGGGCTTCTTGTTTAGACGAACCCATGCCAGTCGCAATCAATTCTTCGTCTAGATACAGGCCAACTTTAAACGTCTTGTCATGATCAGGTCCTGATTCTTCTAGAATCTGATAACGCGGCGTAATTCCTCTTTCCTCCTGAGACTTTTCTTGAAAGCGCGACTTAGGATCAAGGTAAAGCTGCTTTTCTAAAATCAAATCTAATTTAGAAACAATATTTTTTAAAACAAATTTCTTGGCCGCCGTTATTCCTTGATCAAGATAAATGGCGCCAATAATTGCTTCAACAGCGTTAGCGAGAATAAAAGCACGAGACTTTTTATTCTTATCCTTAGCCTCTCCTTTTGATAAGTATAAATAATCTTCTATTTTAAGTTCCTGAGCAATTTCATAAAGCATCTTGGCGTTTACTAAAGAGGCGCGCCAGTTAGTTAAGTCTCCCTCGGGAACATCTTTAAAATTTAAAAATAAATATTCAGTAACGATAATTTCTAAAACCGCATCACCAAGAAATTCCAGTCGCTCGTTATGCCCGACGCGAAAATCAGGATGTTCATTCAGATAAGAACGATGGACCATTGCTTGACGCAACAAATCCTCGTTCTTAAAAGATATCTTTAATATTTTCTGTAATTGTTTGAGATTATTTGCTTCCATAAAAATACAAAAAGGCCTAACTATTAGGCTCTTTTTGACCTTCCTCCTGAGTTTTTTCTTGATTTTCTAACCCTTCCTCTTTCTGACCCTCTTTAGCCTCTAGTTCTTCTTTATTATCACGCTGCTGAATTCCTGGCTCATCAGCGTAAAGGGCGCCAAGGACACCATTAATGAATTTCCCAGAGGAGTCGCCGCCAAAGCTCTTAGCAATTTCAATTGATTCGTTAATAGCTACTCGTGGTGGAATATCCGTAAATAACAATTCGTAAATTCCTAAACGCAGGATATTGCGATCAATAGCGGTAATCTGATCAAGCGGCCATTCTGTCGCATATCTAATAATATGCTGATCAATTTCCTTGAGCTTAGCTGCGACACCGAACACTAAATTCCTAACGAAACCACCGTCATCAAATTGCGGGGCAAAATTCGCGAAATTATCCTCAATCAAGGCTTCTAAGGCATCATCATGACAACCGTTAAAATCCCAAGCAAACAGGGTCTGTAAAGCAATTGTTCTCGCTAGATGCCGATTAGACATAAGTTATTTCTTAACTGCCTTAGCAGTTTTCGGTTTAATAACTTCTTTTCCTTTGTAAGTCCCACAGAATTCGCAAACGGTATGAGGAAGCCTCATCTCGCCACATTTCTGACATTTAGTTAAAGTTTTCTTTTTTAAAGCTAAATGAGCTCGACCCTTATGGGTCTTACTATGGGTTTTCTTTTTCTTTGGATTAGCCATATAAATTTTTAATTATTACAATTCTAGTATAACGTAAAGACGGGATTAGTCAATCTTTAAACGGTTTTCACTCACAGTGATTAGTTAATATTTAAGCAGCCTTCGGCTTAGGTCCAACTAACTGTTCGAACTCGGCTCTTTCTAGAGTTTCCTTCTCTAGTAAAGCAGCGACAATCTTTTCTAGTTCTTCTTTTTTCTCCTGAATTATTTTTTCTGCTTTTTCTAAACCACGTTTAATAAAGCCACTGATTTCTTCATCAATTTTCTCGGCAATCTTCTCACTGTAATCACGCTGCTCATGTATTTCTCGTCCCAAGAATATCATTTCTTCTTTTTCGCCGTAAGTACGCGGCCCTAAGTTCTCGCTCATGCCATAATCAGTTACCAGGCGACGAGCTAAAGCAGTAGCGCGACGCAAATCCGAAGTAGCTCCAGTTGTCACTTCTTGAAAAATTTCTTTTTCTGCTACGTGGCCAGCAAGCAAGACAGCAATTTCAGAAATAAATTCTGACTTAGCATGCATGTGTCTATCTTCAGACGGTGCCTTTAAAGTATAGCCACCCGCTGAACCACGAGAGATAATGGAAATTTTATGAACCGGATCAGCTTCTGGAAGAAAATGTGCTACTAAAGCATGCCCAGCTTCATGGTAGGCGGTAATTTTTTTATCCTTATCACTAATTACCCGACTTTTTCTTTCCGGCCCAATCATGACTTTTTCTATCGCCTCAAATAAATCTTCATTAACAATTTCTTTTCTGTTCTCGCGTGCTGCTAAAATAGCAGCTTCATTTAATATATTAGCTAGGTCCGCCCCAGAAAAACCGGAAGTTCTTTCCGCAATCTGTTTAAGATTAACCTGCTTGCCTAACGGCTTTTTGCGGGCATGTACTTTTAATATTTCTTCACGATCTTTTAAGTCAGGTAAATCTATCATCACGCGACGATCAAAGCGCCCCGGTCTAAGTAAGGCGGGGTCAAGAACGTCCGGACGATTAGTAGCGGCGATAACAATCGTATTCTGGGTTGGTTCAAAACCATCCATCTCTACTAATATTTGATTTAAAGTCTGCTCTCTTTCATCATGGCTTCCTCCTAACCCAGCGCCGCGACGACGACCAACAGCATCGATTTCATCAATAAATACAATACAAGGCGCACTTTTTTTAGCTTTATCAAATAAGGAGCGAACACGAGAAGCGCCAACACCAACAAACATCTCAACGAATTCCGATCCAGACATATGAAAGAAAGGCACTCCTGCTTCGCCCGCTACTGAACGAGCTAATAAAGTCTTACCTGTTCCTGGCGCACCCAAAAGCAGAACACCGCGCGGTATCCTGGCACCTAGGTCATGAAATTTTTTCGGGAAACGTAAAAACTCTACTATTTCTTGCAGCTCTTCTTTAGCCTCCTTCGCACCAGCCACGTCTTTAAAGGTAGAACGATTTTTTGCGTCCGGTTTAAAATCTTTAGCCGTTGATTGACCAAAGCTCATTGCTCGAGAATTTGAGCCCTGAATGCCACGCATCATGAAAAAAATAAATCCTCCAATCAATAAGAACGGTAACAGGAATGGCAAAATATTGACCAAGAAATAATCCCAACCACTTTCATCCTTAACTTGAATCTTGATATTAGTGGATTTAGCGGGATCAACTTGAAAATTATCTAAAAGCGCAGAAAATGATTCTCCTGGTTCTTTACGGATTGTTTCCTGTTGACCATCTTTTAGGGTGGCGATGATTTTGTTGCCACTAACAGAGATTTCTGCTACCTCTTCTTGATTGATACGATTAACCAAGGTTTCAATGCCGACAACCGTACTCTTATTGGCCTGCTCAGAAAAAGCACTGAAAACAGCAGCAATAATCAGAAATATCCCCAAAAGTAGTAAAAAATTTTTAATTAAGTTTTTCATGGCTAATAGAATTAAATTATTACTTCTAGTATTAGGTATTATAAGGCGAAAATAGCCTTTTGGCAAACATCCCTATTTGATTACGCCGATGCCCTTGGCTCTTTGTTACAGTTATTCATCCGAATAAAAATTCCTCGAAAGCGAGGAATTTTTATTTTTATATCACGCGTGCTTTCAATAACCTGTTAACCGGGGTCGTTTCCTTTTCTATTTATTCCGTTGCTTCAGCTTTTTCTTCCTTTTTAGCTTTTTTGGCTGGTTTTTTCTTTTCCTCGGTTTTTACTTCTTCAGTCTCAGTCGAAGCACTAGCTTCAACTTCTTCTTTTTCTTCCGATTCTACCTCCTTGGCCTTAGCTGCTTTTTTACCACCAGCTAATTTCAAACCAAGGCGATGTTCAGATGGAGAAATACTTACAATTTCAAAATCTTTAACTTCATCAACTAGAAAAGTTTCCGTAATTTTTTCTTTTGGTCCAAGATTCAACTGACTGATGTGAGCTAAACCGTGAATTTCTTCATCAAGTTTAACAAAAAGACCAAAAGGGTTAATTTTCAAAATAGTGCCCGGAACAATCTGGTTGATTTGATACTTAGCACTTGCTTCTAACCATGGGTCCTTCAATAATTTCTTAGCACTCAAGAAAACCTTAGCGCCATCAATAGATATAATTTCTGCCTTAATACCGTCGCCAACCTTATACATTTCGCTAGGCGAATCGATTCTCTGCCAAGCTAATTCAGAAATGTGAATTAGGCCTTCAATTCCTTCACCGAAAGAAACAAAGACGCCAAAATTAGTAATCGCGGTAATTTTACCCTCAACCTCCATGCCCATACTATATTTATCGAGCGCTGGTTTCTGTCTCTTGTTCCAAACATCTTTTTCACTGAAAATAATTTTATTGTCTTCTTCGTTAAGAGTCAAAACAGTAACTTCAAATTCTTGTCCAACAAAAGATTTTAGTTTTTCCAAAATGCGACTCTTATCGCCGCCGGAAATACGTGGATAATTTTCTGGAGCTAACTGAGAAACAGGCAAAAAGCCATCAATCTGACAATAGCGGCTCAATAAGCCACCCTTATTAGCATCAACAACTTTAACTTTAACGGTCGCCTTATCCTTATGCGCTTGGCGCAAAGTTTTCCAGGCTTTTTCTTGACCAACTAGACGAAAAGAAAGTTCCAGCTCGCCATTCTCATTTTCATCATCAACTACCGCCGCTTCAATTTCATCGCCTGGCTTAAGTTCAGAATATTCTGGAACCTCATTATAAAGTTCCGGACCACGCACAACACCCATCAGAACGCCGTCGACGTCTAATTTAACCTCTGCTTTAGAGGCAGAAATAACCTTGGCTTTAATGATGTCGCCAACCTGGGGAATACGGATACTATCCTGTTCCAGTAAGGCGCCAAAATCTACTTCAGCTACATTATTTTTATTATCTTCCATATCATTAGCTAACTTTTTTAGCAATAAAAAAAGTTCGCTTAACCCCGCTTGCGCAGAGCTCTCCAGCCGCCTAGTGTCGCTTTTTCACGACCTCCGGAGAATTTGTTAGTGGCGGATATTAATTTGTTATTGTTATTTTATAGGAAACAAGGGGTTTTGTCAATTAGTGTTCGTTCTCATAAATAAAATAAGGCAAAAGTCCTAATCTTGACATTTATTTAAATTAATGATATAATAT
>CAYGLM010000028.1:0-11158 GCA_964350915.1 uncultured Gammaproteobacteria bacterium
TATACGGGGTGTGGCCCAGTTGGTCTAAGGCGTCTGGTTTGGGACCAGAAGATCGTGAGTTCGAATCTCACCACCCCGACATACAGAAGTTGTTATTAGCGCCTGGCTCATATTAATCAGTCAGGCTCTTGATTTTTATTTATTATTATGTTAATATTATTTAGAGAATAAATTGAATCTCTAGGTAGTTTTTATTAATTAAAATTCAATATGCCCAACAAGAAGTCTGCGAAAAAAGAATTACGCAAATCCGTCAAGAGAGCGGTAGCTAACAAGAAGTTTTCCAATAAAATGAAAACAAGTATTAAGGCTAATCTTAAACAAATTAATGCTGGAGATAAGTCTGTTAAGGAAAGCCTGCCAAAAACTATCAAGGCGATTGATAAGGCCCTTAAAAAGGGGCTAATTAAGAAAAATACTGCTAGTCGCAAAAAATCCCGCCTGATGAAGAAGGTAAATACCTTAAAATAATTAAAAAAACTTAAAAAATAATAAATTGTACTCTTACTGGGATGTGGACAGCTTAACCAATTCTCGGTTTGAGGGCTAGAACTATGTTAGAAAAAAAAGCAAAAGAAAAAATCATTAAAAAATTCCGAGTCCATGATACTGATACTGGCTCTTCACAGGTCCAAATCGCTATCTTGACTGAAGAAATCAAGGAGCTCACTGAGCACTTAAAAAAACACAAGCACGACTTCTCTTCCCGCCGTGGCTTATTAAAGAAGGTTGGGGAAAGACGCAAGCTCTTGAAATACTTACAGAAAGAAAGTGCTGAACAATTCAAGGACTTAGCAATTAAATTAAAACTAAAAATCGCACAGAGATTGGAAGAAGAGGAGGAAGAGGAAAAGAAAAAAGAAAAAAAATATATTAGTCCTGAAGAAGAAACCGAGGAAATAAAAGAAGAGGAAATCGAAGCTTAAATATGATAAAACACAAAGAACAACGGGTGGGAATTTTGGTGGATATTTCTAACATGTATCATTCCGCCAAGAATCTATACGGAAAAAAAGTCAACTTCAAAGAAATATTGCAGCAAGCAGTGGCCGACCGGAAACTTATCCGGGCCACTGCTTATGCTATCAGGACAGAAAACCAAGAAGAGCTACCTTTTACTGAAGCGCTGGAACAGCAAGGTTTTGAAGTCAAAACAAAGGACTTACAGATTTTTACGGGCGGCGCTAAAAAAGCTGACTGGGATATCGGTATCGCCATTGATGCCATTAAATTAGCTGACAAATTAGATGTTATTGTTTTAGTTTCAGGGGACGGTGATTATCTGCCCCTAGTCTCTTACCTGCAAAATAATAAAGGCTGCCTTGTAGAAGTGATGGCTTTTCGCAAAACTTGTTCTTCTCGCTTAGCAGAAGAAGCTGATGATTTTATTGATTTAGGTGCAGACAGAAAATTCTTAATAAACCGCCCCATTAATAGTCGCGAATCGGGTAAAAACCAAACAAGAAAAAATAATAAATAAAATTAATAGCTTAATTTCTAACATCTAACGCAATCGCGTTATTAATTAATAGTTCTGACCGTTAAATAGATAGAGCTGTAATCATTTACAGTCCTGTAATTTAACGGCCAGGCACAAAATTTATGGAAAAAGTATTTTCAAGAGAGTGGCTTGGCCGTCCTCTCACAATTAAAACCGGTAAGGTTGCTTTAGCAGCCGATGCTTCTGTTTGGGTTCAATACGGTGAAACAGTGGTCCAGGCGACTGTTGTTAGATCAAAGTTTGAGCGCGAAGGAATTGATTTCTTCCCGCTGATGGTCGATTTTGAAGAAAAGTTATATGCCGCTGGTATTATTAAGGGTTCACGCTGGATTAAGCGTGAGGGTCGTCCGACCGATTTATCCGTTCTCACTGGCCGCATGATTGATCGTTCTATTCGCCCCCTATTTGTAACTGGCGACAAACGCGATATCCAAGTAATTATCACCGTCCTCGCGGTCGATCAAGAAAATGATTATGACATCGTTTCTTTACTAGCTGCTTCGGCTGCTTTGTCTATTTCTGGCATTGAATGGAAGGGGCCAATTGGCGGCATTCGTATTGGTTTGATTGAAGGAAATTTAATTTTCAATCCAACCTACGAAGAGCAGGCTAAAAGTTCTCTCGACTTAATTGTTGCAGGAACAGAAAATAAAACTATCATGATTGAAGCGGGTGCCAACGAGGTTTCCGAAAGCGCTATGCTAGAGGCTCTGATTGCCGGACAAAAAGAACTGCAAGGAGCCATCGCATTAATAAAAGAATTGCAAGCGGGCGTAGAGCCAAAAATCGTCGCTACTGCTGAGAAAAAGAAAAGCGCCGAAGAACTAGAGGCAGAGAAAGAAAAAGAAAGCTTTTTAGAAATGGGCCGTGCTTGGCTAGAAAAAAATATCAAAAATATTCTTTTCGATAAAACCTACTATACTAAGGGCGAAAGAAAGGCCGCTGTTGTGGCCATCAAGGCCGGTCTAGATGAATATCTAAACGAGCAAGGTTTAAGCAGTGAAAAGCGCTCATTTGTCGCCAAGAAATTAGTCGAAAAAATGATTGACGCTGAAGTAACAAATGCCATCATTGATAATAAAAAAAGAGTTGACGGTCGCGCTTTAACAGAAATCCGTCACTTATCATCCGAGGTAGCAATCTTGCCTCGCTGTCATGGCACTTCTTTATTCTCTCGCGGTGAAACTCAAGTAATGTCTATCGCCACTTTAGGCGCTCCGGGACTAGAGCAGTCGCTAGAAGGACTAGAAGGGCAAAGCAAGAAAAGATACATGCATCACTATAACTTCCCTCCTTATTCAGTTGGCGAAGCTTCACCTTTAAGAGGAACTGGACGTCGCGAAATCGGTCACGGCGCCTTAGCGGAAAAAGCTTTAATGCCAGTTGTTCCTGCTCGTGAAGAATTCCCCTACACCATTCGTCTCGTCAGTGAGACTATGGGATCAAATGGTTCTTCCTCCATGGCTTCAACCTGTGCCTCCACTCTAGCTTTAATGGACGCAGGCGTACCAATTAAACGTCCGGTGGCTGGCATTGCTATGGGCTTAGCATCTAATGACGACTTGAGTCGCTGGGAAATTTTAACTGACATCCAAGATTTAGAAGATGGTCAGGGTGGCATGGATTTCAAAATAACTGGCACCTCAGAAGGATTAACTGCTATTCAACTTGATACTAAAACCGAAGGTTTGACCGAAGAAATAATCACCAAGACTTTATCTCAAGGAAGAGTTGCTCTTAACGAAATTTTACAGACAATGACCGCCGCTATCCCTGCACCGCGCGCTGAACTTTCTAAATACGCACCGCGTATTATCAGCTTCAATGTTGATCCAGAAAAAATTGGCGCAATTATCGGTCCCGGCGGAAAGATTATCAATCGCATTATTGATGAAACCGGTGTCAGTATCGATATCGAAGATGATGGTCTAGTTATGGTTTGTGGCACCAACGTTGATATGGTTAACGAAGCCGTCAGACAAGTTAAGGAAATAGTTCACGTCTTTGAAGCTGGTGAAGTAATTAAGGGCAAGGTAGTTAGAATGTTAGATTTCGGTGCCTTTGTTTCCCTTAACGCAAACCAAGACGGCATGGTTCATGTAAGCGAGCTTGCTCCTTATCGCATCGAAAAGCCAAGCGACTTCTTAAATATCGGCGATGAAGTAACTGTTAAAATTAAAGAAATCGATGACCAGGGCCGAGTTAATCTAAGCATGAAAGGCTTAGAAGAAAATGCTCATCTTTGGGAAGGCGAAAAAGGTAAATCAACTGGCTCAAGTGGAGGAAATGGTTTCAATAGACCCAGCCGTTTCGGTTCCAGTGACAGCAGTCGCGGACCAAGACGTCCTGGAGGCTATAATGACCGTCGTTAATCCTCTCTCATAAACACTTAAACAAAGATTAAATAACTATTGACTTTTATCTAATATTAAGTTATTATTTCTCAATATTAAATAATTCAGTAAACACTATGTTAGCGATTAAACTATCAAAAGTAGGAAAAACCAACAACAAGCTATTTCGCTTGGTAATTTCAGAGAAAAGCCGTGATCCATTCGGCCGAGTATTAGAAATCTTGGGTTCTTATAACCCTTATACGAAGGCACTAGAAGCTAAAGCTGATCGCATTAAACACTGGCTAGGAAACGGTGCCCAGATGACCCCTACGGTCAATAATCTGTTAATCAGCCAAGGTATTATTGAGGGAGAAAAAGTGTCAGCTTCTAAGGCTGGCCAAAAAAGTGAGAAAAGGGCGGCACAGCTAAAGACTAAGGCTGATAAAAAGGCAGCCCAAGCAGCTGCTCCAGCAGCAACGGAAGAGGTAGCAGAAGCTCCAGCTGAAGCAATTGAAGAGGCAACTCCGGCCGAAGAGGCAGTAACCGAATAATTATTCAAAGCGAAAGGACTGCTGGTATGTTATGATGGTAAAATATCGGAAATTGACAAACTAGCGTAGAATGCTAAAATATAAAGTAAGACTGTTGCTGTAACAGTTATTTAATAATCTTTCCCCTTTGGATAAACTTGTTTGTCCAGAAGAAAGAACAAGTAAAACTATGGAAGATCAAGACAAGAAGTTTCTTGAAATCATCGTCAAGAACATCGTCGGCAATCCTGACGACGTAGTCGTAGAAAGAACTATAGATGAAAGAGGTGTTCTTCTAACCCTGAAGATTAATCCTGCTGACATGGGTTATGTCATCGGCCGCAAGGGGCAGACCGCACAAGCGATCCGCACTCTACTGAAAATTGTCGGTGCTAAAAACAACTCTCGCGTCAATTTGAAAATCTACGATCCAGAAGGAGGCAATCGCCGTTCTAGCGAACAGCGCCCAAGCCATGATGATGTTGATACTTCTGCGATTGATGACTTGAACATCTAGACAAAAAACAAATAAGCAAAAAGGCTCGTGCTAAAATCGAGCCTTTTTGTTATAATAAAACTATGAAATTCCATATCATTACTATTTTTCCTGAAATATTTCGCTCTTACTTGAATGAAAGTATTCTCAAGCGGGCTCAGGACAAAAAAATAATCAAGATTAAGACTCATGATTTAAGGAGTTGGACGTCCGACAAGCACAAAACCGTCGACGATACTCCTTACGGTGGCGGCGCTGGCATGCTCATGAAAATAGAGCCACTTTATTTAGCTCTTAAAGATTTGAAAAAACAAAGCGCGAAGACTGCTAAGAATAAAAAGAAGATTATTCTTCTTTCTGCGTCCGGCAAAAAATGGAATCAAGCACTGGCAAAGAAATATTCCCAACTGGAAGAGGTTATTTTAATATGTGGTCGTTATGAGGGCGTTGATGCACGTATCCGCGAGTTCATTGATGAAGAAATCTCTATCGGTGACTACGTCCTAACTGGCGGCGAGCTACCTGCTTTAGCAATAATCGATTCCCTTACCCGTCTCTTGCCGGGAGCACTTGGAAACGAGGCCAGCTCTTTAGAAGAATCGCACAGCGAGCCTGGGCTCGGTGAGTATCCGCAATATACCCGACCAGAAATATTTAAGGTCGGAAGAAAAGAATATGCCGTCCCCAAAGTATTGCTTTCTGGTGACCATCAAAAAATAACGCAGTGGCGACAAAAAAATCGTTCTATTATTTCTTGATAATTTTCCAGCCCGTCTTCGTTTCTTGTAGTCGTCCTGACAAAGAAAACCCAGCCGCTCGTTTGTGACCGCCGCCACCAAATTTACGAGCGATAGCAGCCACATCAACATCATCAGTATTGGCGCGCAAACTACCTTTAACTTTACTATCTTCTTCTCGTAAAAAAAGTGATACCTTCACTCCGGACAAATAACTAATGAAGGAAACAACGTCGCCGAAAACATCGGCCGAAGCGGCTCTTTCTGTTGGTGTTAATAAATTCTCTAATTCCTGGGCTGTTAAAGCGGTACAAGCAAAGCCTGTGCTAGAATCAAGCTTGAGCTTTTCTAAAGCGCGTCCCCAAACTTTAAGAGCCGGTAAACTACCAGCACCACGAATGTGACTGCTGATTTTATTAAGTGAAGCTCCTTTAAGCAGCATGCGTGAAGAAACCGCCAGTGCCTGAAAAGATGAATTAGGATGAATAAAGTGACCGGTATCAGCCATCAAGCCAGCTAGAATGCAATCAGCGATGGCTTTATTAATCTCCAAATTATTAGCTTGTAGAAAATCATAAATTATTTCCGTGGTCGATGCCTTATTTGGTAAACGAATTTCTAAATCAGCAAATTTGTCCTGCGGCTCGTGGTGATCAAATTCGATAATGAGAGGCTTATTTTGAACAACGTAACGTAAGTCACGTTCGTTTTTTTGTATTGAATTACCAAGATCATCCTGTAAATCTAGCTTTCTATTAACTAGGGCTTCGATTTCTGTTTGTAAGCCGGTTCGTGCTAAAGAGCCGCAGTCAACAACAACAATCACATCAAATATGGTTAGGTCTGCAGGTTTCACGCTACTAATCTTTTCTTCATGAACAATAAAGCCGTAAAGATGCGGAAGCTTATTATCGGCGTAGGCTTGCGCTTCCACACCTAAAAGACGCAAAGTTTCCATTATTGCGCCAATGGAGGCAAGTGCATCCAAATCAGGCGAAACATGCCCAACCACTAAAACGCGGCGGGAATTTTTCAAATAGTAAAAAGCGGATTGTAGCTTAGTGAGCAGATTCATAATCAATTATTTTATTACAAAAACAACAAAAAGTCCAGACCACCGCAAAGGCGCTAAAAAACAAAAAATCCAGCCCCGGGCTGGATTTAACAGTAGTTTAGTAAGCGCCTAAAAACCAATCAAGAAGCATTCGCCTCATCAATCAAGCGTTCAATTTTACTCGCCTCCCTCTCGGTCGCATCAAACTCCCAGATAAACTTCGGCAACTTTCTCAACTTAGTTCTTTCGCGCAAACGTCCGGCTAAAATACTAGTAGACGCTGATAATTTTCGCAAAGCAGTTCCTGCTAATCTATCTGGCAAAATAGAAAAGCCAACCTTCGCCTGCTTTAAATCAGGCGAGCACTTCACATAAGAAATAGTTATCAGTGCATCTGGTATGCCAACCTCACGATTAGCAGCAATAGCCAATTCTTCTAAAATGAGTTCATTTATTCTTTCTATCTTCGACATATAATCTTCAACATATAATCACCAATAAATCTCACTCTTTAATTCCTTAAGCATGCATCAATTAGATTTCACCCTCTATTCTCTCTTCAATATAGTTTACTAAAATGTCTCCTACCTCAATAACTGGCTTACCTTCATACATCAAGCCTGCCTCCTCATCCTTATCTACCGAATTAACATCTTGCTTGCCTGACTGAAGTTTGGTCAACTTACCTAAGGCAAGAAAAGAATCGCCGCGATAAACTTCTAATAGACTGCTGTTTCTAATTTCTCCATCTAGAACTTTACCGCCAATAATCTGGCTATGATTTTCTGTGCGGAAAATAGCTAAGACCTTAAGACGACCCAGGTCAACACGCCTAATTTCTGGTCTGGCCAACAACTGCATTTCGTCTTTGATATATTTAATCAAATCGTAAATTATCGAATAGGTTTTAACTGTCACCTGTTTCTCGCGCACTAAATTCTCAATGTTTGGTGACATGCGGACGTTGAATCCTAAAACTTTGGCACCGGAATCTTCTGCACGCTTAACATCGCCTTCGGTAATATATCCTAAACCTTTAGAAATTATTTTTACTCTAACCTTATCACCATTAAGCTTTAATAGAGATTCTTCAATCGCTTCAGCGGAGCCCAAGAAATCAGCTTTAATGATAACGTTAACCGCCGGGCGCTTATCTTCAGAACCTTCCTCACTGGCAGCTGGTAAAGCATCTTGTCCGCCAGAGGCTGACTTCATTTTTTTAATTCTAACCTTCTGGCCTTCGCCTACGGTTAAGATATCACCGACGGCCGGAGAAATTTTTAATCCAATAATTTTAGCAGGCGCTGATGGGCCAGCCTCTTTTACTTCTTCGCTCTTATAATTTTTCAAAGATTTTACTTTTCCATAAATCACATCATTGAAACAGAGTTGGTCGCCAACACGTAGCGTGCCATTCTGAACCAAAATTGTAGCCAATGGTCCGGACGCCTTATCAACATTAGATTCAATAACTGTGCCAGCAGCAGCCGCTTCAGGATTAGCTTTCAAGCTAGCTGATTCAGTTGCGGCCACTAGTAGAACCATATCCAACAAATCTTCAATACCGGTTCCTTCCTTAGCTGATATCGGCGCACAGATTATTTTTCCACCCCAGTCTTCAGGAGTAATATTCAATTTTGTAGACAGCTCCTGTTTAGTCTTATTAATATCAGCGGCTGGCTTATCTATTTTGTTTATAGCAACGATGTAAGGTATTTTAGCGGCTTCAATTATACGAAAAGCT
The DNA here is from genome assembly GCA_964350915.1 of uncultured Gammaproteobacteria bacterium. Taxonomy (GTDB): domain Bacteria; phylum Patescibacteriota; class Patescibacteriia; order Patescibacteriales; family UBA12465; genus UBA12465. The sequence goes on from CAYGLM010000028.1 coordinate 8,399, forward strand.
TCAACGGTCTGAGGCATAACGCCGTCATCAGCCGCAACTACTAAAATCGCAATATCAGCTACCTTAGCGCCACGACTGCGCATAGCCGTAAAAGCTTCATGTCCGGGAGTATCAATAAAAGTTATGACCTGACCTTTACGATTAACCTGATAGGCGCCGATGTGCTGAGTAATGCCGCCCGCTTCACCGGCAACAACATCAGTCTGCCGAATGGAGTCGAGTAATTTAGTTTTACCATGGTCGACATGACCCATCACAACTATGACCGGTGGGCGCTCAAGCATGTGATCGGCATGCTCTAGGGCCAAAATTGCCGCCAATTTCTTATCTTCCTTATCATCTTCAGTTAGATTAGATTCAGCTAACTGAACGTCTAAATTTAGGTTTTCCCCGATGATAGCCGCCGTATCAAAATCGATCTTTTCATTAATTGAAGTAAAAACACCGTTTTTCATTAATTCTGCCAAAACACGATTAACTGGGATGCCGGCTAACTCAGCATAAACGCGTACCGTCAAGACTTGAGGGACATGAATAGTCTTCCTTTCTTTAGGCAAAACCTCATCTTGTTTCTTAATAGAAGCAGCTAACTTCTTCTGCTCCCATTCTCGGCGCAAAAATGACCAATTCTTAATAATTTTTTTAGCCGTATTATTATCAACCTTAATTGCCTTCTGACCAATAGCAAAACCCAGTTCCGGCAATAAGTCACGGAGTTCTTGCGGGCTGATTCTTAACATTCGAGCTAATTCGGTAATATTCATGAAATTTATCCTAAAAAAATTAATTAAAAAGCTAACTTGTTTCTTAATATTACTTTAATTTTTCATTTTAGTCAACTAAAATCAGTCTAAAATTAACTTTACAAAGCCTAGAAGATGTGCTAAAGTAAGTATAACAATAAATAATAATTATTCTGTTTTTGGAAAATTAGGGAAAAAGTAACCGCAGTTTACGGTTGAAAATTTATTTTTGAAGATCAAATCATTATGTCCTATCACCTATTTTGGCTTGAATTAGCAAAAAATTTAGAAAAACAATCTTTATCTTCTCAAATAGCGCTTTTACAATAAGCGGTTATTTTCGTTAAAAAATTGAATATTAGTTTTTTATCCGCCCCTTTTTCCAATCACGGCCAAACTTTATATGGAATACCTGAATTACGCCCTGTATTTAGTTTTGGCTGCCGGCGGTTTTTTTATTGGTTACATCTATTATAAAAAAACGGCGGAAGTCAAAATTAGCAGCGCCAAGAACCGCGCCGACAAAATTGTCGGTGACGCTAAACTAAAAGAAAAAGAGCTATTACTACAAGCTCAGGATAAGGCTTTAAAGATCATCGATGAATCTAAGAAGGAAGAAGCTAGTCGACGCAACGACATTCATCAATTACAGAAACGCCTGGAGCAACGAGAAAACTCCTTCTCTCAGAAATTAATTGACTTGCAGGAAAAGCAGCAAAAGCTGTATGACAAGGTCAATGAAGTCCAGGAAATCAAAGAAAAAATAAAAAGCATTCGCGAACAACAAGACGCTAAGTTGGAAGAAATTTCCGGTTTAACTCGCGACCAGGCAAAAGAGATTCTTATTAAAGCTGAGGAAGAAAAATCAGCTGAAGATTTGATGGTCAGAATCACTAAGCTAGAAAGAGACAACGAAGACAAAATTGAAGAGAAATCTAGAGACATGCTGGCCTTAGCAATGCAGCGCATGGTTTCTTCTTATACAGTAGAGTTAACAACAACGACCGTTGACTTACCTAACGATGAGATGAAGGGTAGAATTATTGGTCGTGAGGGTCGAAACATTAAGGCAATTGAAAATATGACTGGCGTCGAAATTATTGTTGACGATACGCCAAACGCCATCACTGTTTCCGGTTTTTCTCTGATTCGCCGTCATATCGCTAAGAAGACTTTGGATTACTTAATAAAAGATGGCCGCATCCATCCGACTAAAATTGAAGAAGCAGTAGAAAATGCGAAAAAAGAAATTGCAATTGATATTAAGAAGGCTGGAGAAGAGGCGATGTACGAGGTCGGTGTAACTGGATTTGATCCCAAGCTTGTTCAAATTCTTGGTCGCTTAAAATACCGCACTAGCTATGGCCAGAATTCTTTACGTCACTCTATCGAAGTTGCTCACTTATCTGCCATGCTCGCCGCAGAATTAGGCGCTGATGTTACTTTGGCAAAGAAGGGTGGGTTATTACACGATATCGGCAAAGCTGTTGATCACGAGGTTCAAGGTAACCACACCGAAATTGGTCGCGACATTGCCAAGAAATTTAATCTACCACCAGAAATTATTGCCCCAATCGAAACTCATCATGAAGACCACCCCGCCTCCCTTGTTTCCGTTATCGTCAAAGTGGCTGATGCCATCTCTTCTGCTCGTCCGGGAGCAAGAAATGACAGCTTCGAAAACTACCTACAACGCCTGGAAGAGCTTGAAAAGATTGCTTTATCCTTCGAAGGTATTGAAAAATGCTTTGCTATTCAAGCTGGACGAGAAGTTCGCGTCTTTGTACAGCCGGAAGCCATTAGTGACCTCCAGACACATAATTTGGCTAGAGATATTGCAAAAAGAATAGAAAATGAGTTAAAATACCCAGGGGAGATTAAAATCAATGTTATCCGGGAAATGAGGGTGACTGAATATGCTCGCTAACTTGCTTAATGTCTCCTAAAAAGCTAAAATCATAATCATATGAACAAAGCACAACTCATCGACAAACTTCACCGCGAGGTGGAGGGCCTG
>CAYGLM010000029.1:0-10904 GCA_964350915.1 uncultured Gammaproteobacteria bacterium
CCCAGGGCCTTGGCTTGAGTAAAGAATTCTATGTGGCCACCGTGTAAAATATCGTAGCAGCCGGAGACAAAGACTTTTTTCATATCTATTTTTTAACAACCCTCATCGGCCAGCCTAATGCTTTGACCATAAAAGCTATGTGTTTTCCAAAATTCTTCCTAAAATAATAATCCTGGGCTTGGTAATAATGTTTCTTTCTTTCACTACTTAAGGCCAGACTACGACCGCCTAGATGGGTGATATTTGTGTTTAGGGCGACAACACTTTTATAGCCCTTCCCTAAAGCACGTTTACATAGGTCCACATCTTCAAAATATAGAAAGAAATGGTCATCCCAACCGCCCAGCTCCTCAAATAATTTTTTCCTAATCGCCAAGGCGCAACCACTAACCCAATCGACTTCTAGAATCTCTGTTCCCGCTAGTATCACCGGCTTCTTTAGGTTGGAACGCGCTATCAGGCGCCAGAGTGTAGGGAAGCGACCCCAGGCTACTGGTTGCGCCTCACCGTTATCCAGGAGCAGGCGTGGCGAGATGATGCCTAGTTTATAGTTCTGACGGAACAGTTCGCTTATGACTGAGAATATATCCTCATTAACTATCGTATCGCTATTTAAGAATAAAAGAAACTCCCCTTGGGCTAAAGCCGCCCCCTGATTATTGGCGCCGGCAAATCCCAGATTGCGGCGGTTAGCAATTAACTGGACGCTGTTGCCGAATTCTGTGTTCAGCTTCTCAGCACTGCCATCTTCTGAGGCGTTATCAATCACAATGATTTCTCGGTTATCAGCACCAGGCAAAGCGAACAGGCTCTTTAAGCAAGCGCTCGTCAGTTGCGGGGTTTTGTAGTTTATGATGATTATTGAAAATTTCATTTCTATTTAATGAGGAGCTCTTCTAGTATTGTATTGCTTTTTTCCCAAGTAAATTCCTCGGCTGTTTTGTAGGCATTCCCCCTAATGTATGTTCTTAACCCAGGATTATTAATAAGTTTGATTATAGCCTCAGACATTTTATTAGGAGAATTAAAGGGAACTATTAGCATGTTTTCCATATTTTTTCCTTTCTCCTCTACCCAACCAACTCTAGTTGTTACTATGGCGCACTTTGCTGCCGCGGCTTCTAATATAGTTAAGCCAAAACCTTCTTCTAGGGCGGGATAAAGAAACATATCAGCTTCGTGATATATTTTTTGAAGAACATCTTTGGGTGGCTTGAAATAAAATTCGTCTATTAGAGCTGTGCTTGGTTTTTCATATGCCCCAAATGCCACTAGCTTTGTTTCTGGGAATAATTTTTTTATTTCTTTAACCGCTTCTAGCCCCTGCGAAAAACCTTTTTTAGGCAAGGGGTGGTATAGCATTAATATTTTTGGTTGTGGATTATTTTTTTTGTTTTCACACTTAAAAAAATCAAAATCTATTCCGCCGGGCGCTATACCCAATATGTCTTGTCTTAATTTATCTTTTAATATGAATTTTATTCTTTCCGATAGTGCTATTTTTGATAATGGTAAGCGGTATGTTTCTTCGACTAATTCTTTTTTTCTCGTCCAAATTTCGTAATCTAAAACGTAATAGAATTTTTTTATATCGTCTCCATCTAATTTATTAACCCACTCGGCAGTTTCGTTTGCTGTGGCTATAATAACTCCGCTGATATTTTTATTTTTTAAACTAAAAAAATGATGTATGTAAATATTCTTGGATAGTTGAAACCAATCTGGTCTGCCACTTTCCTTTATTATTTTTCTTCCTAAGTATTTTATTTTTTTAAGAACTCCTATTAAATCACCCAGCAATCCCTTTCTTAGTTTTAGAAGATGTATTATGTGGACTTCATAACCCTTGTTGCTCAATAAATTTGCGTGCTCGAATATTACTTTTACTCCTCCAGTAAGCCCCAAAGTATTTAGAATAAAATATATTTTCTTCATTTTACCCTCCTAATACCCCACTAACATCAACTCGTGAGTTAAGCTGAAGGGATTAGCTTTTTTAATTATAAATCTATACTCAGGTAACAACTCTGCTAGCCAGGGTTTTATTTTTAAGAAATCATGCAAAGAGTGATAGATAGCGACGGAAATTATGGGTCTGTCGCGCTGTATTATTTCTTTAGCTCCCTCTAAAACTTTTCCTTCAAAACCCTCAACGTCTATTTTTATTAAACTAATTTTTTCTAATGCGCGTTCTTTTGTAAAGTCCGTTAATGTAATTAGAGAAGCTATCTCATCGCCCGTTTCGCTAATTGCCGCGCCGCTACCAGCTCTTGTAATCATACTGGTGCCTGTTTTATCGGCTAAACCGAAGGGAACTGGTTCTATTATATTCTGATAGCTGTGGGTATGTTTTTCTAAGAGCTGGAAATTAAAATTAGCTGGTTCAAAGGCAAAGATTTTTTTTGGCTTAAATGCCTCCATCAGTGCTAACGCCGAATCACCATCATAAGCACCAACATCTAAAAAAATACCCTGGTTTAACTTATTTTTAGCTTCCTCTGGAAGCCAGCGCAAGCCGCTTAAGCCGTAGAAGGCCTCAACGTTATAGTCTTTGATGCCTAACTTCTTTAAATTAAATTTTTTTCTATCAATCTTTGATTGTTTATAAGCTTGGCGCTGTTCGATTTTTTCTGCTTCAGTAAATTGACTGCGCTGATTTTTTAACCTGTTAACGCTAACATCCTTTTTTCGTTTTAAAAATAAATCAACTTCGGTCTGACTCTCGGGGCTAAGACCTGCTTTTAACTTCGCTAACTGATTATTCAAATTTTCCTCTCCTAAATTCTCCACCTCATCCTGAAAACTTTCGGCCATCCGAATTTCCGCCTTATTTCTATCGTTAAAATTAAAGGAATGCAAGGATAGCCGCGCACGCTCGTAATTGTAAATGAATAGAAGATTTTTCATATTAGCGACCCCCTCTGCCAAAGACGGTCGCGATTGTTTTGAGAATAATAACGAAGTCTAAGAATAGAGAGCGGTTTTTTATGTAAAATAAATCGTTCTGTAATTTTTTTAGGGTATCTTCACGGGTAGGGGAATGGTATTCTCCCGAAACTTGATCCCACCCGGAAAGCCCCGGTTTTACTATCAGGCGCGTGTTGTAAAAGGGAATTGACTCTTCTAATTTTTCTGCCAGTTCCGGTCTTTCCGGTCTTGGTCCGACAAAACTCATCTCACCGCGAATGATGTTCAAGGTTTGCGGCAGTTCGTCTAGTCTAGTTTTTCGTAAAAAATTTCCAACGCGAGTGATGCGCTTATCATCTGCAGTGGTATGGGTCTGGTCGTTTTCTTCCATTCTCATTGTCCGAAACTTGATGATGGAAAATTTCGCTCCTTGGCGCCCCAATCTCTCTTGGCGAAAGAAAACTGGCCCAGGACTACTGAATTTAATGGCGAGAGCGATAAAAAGCCAGAATGGCAAGCTGATAAGAAAAATCAGACCAGCCGCTGATAGGTCTAGCGCGCGCTTAGCAACTTGAAAATAATGGCGTCGTCCTTCTTTTAAGTTTTCCAAAAACCAATCCGTTCCCAAGGCTTCTACCGGAATCTTGCTGGTCAGGTTTTCGTAAAAGTCAGGATAGTTCCAGACGCTTACTTTATGAGCTAAAAGCGAGAGCAGGAAAGTGCCGGTTGTTTTTGAGGCAAAATCATCACAAAGAATAATCGTCTTTATTTTTCCGGCCACGACTTCGTGTGCTAGTCCAGAGAATCCGTCTTCATTCTGAACGGACAAAAGCAAATGATAGCCGGCACCAGGATTTTTAAGTAGTTCTTGTTTAATAGTTGTGCTTTTTTGATTTTCACCAATCAGGGCCAAGCCTTCCTGACTTAAGGACCGACTTAAGGAGCTGGCCGCCAAGCGCCATAAATAAAAAACGGCCAAAAAGAAGCCGATGAAAATCGCGAGGTTGGTTTTTGGTGCGATTTCTGAGGAGATGCTGAGGTAGAAATAAATAATGGAGACCAGACCGGCCGAGAGGATGGTGTTGAGGGTTTGGCGTAGGAAGCGGCGAGAATGAGCGCGCAGGTTGAGGTCGTAGAGCTGGTTAATATAGAGCGCCATCATAAAGACCAGAAAAATAAAAAAGAAGCGCGGTAAGTGCGTTTGAAAATGAGTGTTAAAATCGGCGGCGCGGTAACGAATGAGGATAGTTAGGGCTAGGGCGCCTATTAGGACAAATACATCACCGATTAGTAGGACAATTTTTTTACTGCGAGCATCCATAGGGCTAATATATCAGTTCCAGCTTGAAAAATCAATTGTTTTTAAGGAAAATTTTAGTTTGAGTTTATGAGGGCTGTGATAGAGTAAGAACAAAATTACGTATATGATAATTAATCAAAATAATTACGCTTTCATTGATAGTCAGAATCTCAATCTTGGCGTCAAAAAATTGGCCTGGAAACTGGATTTTAGGAAATTTAGGGTATATTTGATGGAAAAGTATCATGTTTCTCAGGCTTTTTTGTTCTTAGGGTTTATTCCAGGCAATAGTTCTTTATATGAATCCTTGGCTGATAGCGGCTATTTTTTGGTGTTTAAGCCAGTATTGTTTGATGAGAATCATAAGCCGAAAGGCAATGTCGATGCGGACTTGGTTCTTAAATCTATGATAGAATTCGATAATTATAGTCAAGCAATCATCGTATCTAGTGATGGTGACTTTTATTGTTTGGTAGAATATTTTTACGCTCAAAATAAGCTAGCTAAGGTAATTAGTCCCGATTATAAGAATTGCTCCAAGTTATTAAAGAAGTCTGCTAAAAATAGGATTGTTTTTATTGATAACCTTAAACATAAGCTAGAGTACGTTTCTAAAAGAAAAAGCACCGCTTAAGGACGGAACCTTAAAAGGTGCTATTTCGTAGAGATTATGGAAATATATTAACAAGCTTTTTGTAATAAATCAAGCCCTTTTTTACTGGATATTTTTGACAATAATAAATATTATGATATTATATAAATACACTCAGAAAAAGAATATTTTTGAAAGAAATTCCATTCTTCTGCTAAACCCACCCACCCTATCTTCGCAAGGGGATACGGTGGGCTTTTTTGTATTTATACGATATCCATATTATGATATAATACTTCTAAATCCTAAATGTGGTATAATATGCTTATGTCAGAAGATGCGTTAAATTGGCCGAAAATTGGTAATGAAAAAGCGGTGGAATTCTTGCGCCGCGTCGCTGAGGCTGGCCAACCAGCTCAGGCTTATGTTTTTTTAGGCCAAGATGACCTCGGCAAATCGACTATCGCCCTAACTTTCGCTCGTCAGTTGATGGCGGCAAGTTATTCTGGTCGTGACGAACTTAACGCTGATTTGCATATTTTAAAACCAGAAGAAGGCAAGAAGTCTATCTCTATTGAACAGGTCAGGGAACTGATTAAATCTTTGCAGCTTGGTTCTTTTCTTGATTCTTATAAAATTGGTTTAGTTAAAGAGGCCGATACTCTAACCGCCGAAGCGCAGAGCGCCTTGCTAAAAACTCTGGAAGAGCCGGAAGAAAAAGTCGTTTTAATTCTCTTGGCCGATTCTGAAGAAAGTCTTCTGCCAACAATATTATCGCGCGCTCAGAAATTATATTTTCAGTCCGTGCCCGCCGAAACAATTTACGATTATTTAATTGCTCAGCATAATGTTCAGCGTCCTTTAGCAAAAGACCTAGCTAATATCGCCCTCGGGCGCCCTTTAAAGGCAGTTCGTTTTCTAGAAAATCCGGATTTATATACTGCTTATCTCGCTAAGGCCGCGATTCTATTACAGTTTTTTGCCGCGGATGTTAATCGTCGTTTAACTGGTTTAGATCAGATGATGTCTGATAGAACTTATAGTGCGGCGGCGGTGGCGGCGGCGGAAGAGATTATTTTGATGTTTGAGGGTTTATTGCGCGACTTGTTCTTACTCCATTTCAACCAACCAGAAAAAATCCAACACTCTGCCTTAAAAGATGAACTGGAAAAAGTTCGCCAAGAGCTAGAACGCCTGAGTGCTGTGAATTCTGGTCAAGATAATTTTTCTATCTTCCTCCTACAGCGCTTCAAATTGGCGGCGATGGCGCGTGAATATTTGGCCGCGAATGTTAATCCACGTCTGGTCTTAGAACAACTATGTATTAATTTATGATAAAAAATATGAAGACGTCCAACTTTATTAAAAAATATTCTCGCCCTATCGGTCTCGCTGCTTTGTTGCTGGCTTTTTCTTTGCTTTCTTCCGCCTGCACAATCTCCACTAATTCCTCTAAGACAGACAACGAAGCGAGTGTGTTTCTGTCTGTTGATGGTGGTAACACTTGGCGCGAAGCTACTGGAATGGCAACAGTGAGTCAACCGCAAAATATTCGTGGCGTAAACGTTAACGTAATGGCCTTTGACCCCCAGGACAGCCTGGCCGTTTATTTGGCGAGCTTTGATAACGGCCTGTATTATACCTATAATGTTGTCAAAGACGGCTGGATGAAAGCTAAAGAATTGCCCTCAGCGACAATTACGGACGTGAAAGTTGATCCGAAGAATAAATGTGTCATTTACGCTTCTTCTGGTAATCGCCTGTATCGTTCTGAAGATTGTTCCCGAACTTGGACGCAAATTTATTTTGATAACAACACCGGCGTGACCGTGAATACGTTTGTCATTGACCATTATAATCCGCGTAACCTTTATATCGGCACTTCGCGCGGCGAGATTATTAAGAGTATTGATTCCGGCGCTTCCTGGCGCACTATCCATCGCCTTAATAATGAAGGCGTTTCTCGCCTAGTTGTTTCACCCTTAGATAGTCGCTTGCTTTTCGTTGCTTCTAGTAAGAATAAAATTTTCAGTTTCAATTCCACTACCGATACCTCCGTTATTGATTCAGGTGATATTGAACGCAATTTCGTGATTAGTAATTGGACCGACTTGAATCCAGTTCTAAAAGATTATAATCTCGGTAATACTTTTAAGCAGTTTGTGGTTTGTGATAAGGATGGTCATATGTTCATTGCTACTAACCAAACTATTTTACGTTCACCTGATAACGGCATTACTTGGGAGAAGTTGAAGTTAATTCAACCGGAAAAAGACGCGGTTGTAAACGCTATGGCAGTTGATCCTAAGAATTCTGACAATATCTTTTACGTCACTAATACTACCTTTTTCCGCTCAACTGACGGTGGTGCCACTTGGGCCACTAAGAAATTACCAACTAATCGTGCCGGTCGCGCCTTCTTAGTGGACTTTGATAACCCAAATACGCTATACTTAGGCACGATGAGGATAAAATAATAATAAAAAATATATGAACCAATATTTAGAAAAAAAACAACTTGACTTCGTTAATGCTTTAGAATTTTTTAAGAAAGAAATTGCCACTCTACGCACCGGCCGGGCAAATCCCTCTGTTTTGGACCATGTTCAAATAGAAGCCTATGGCGTTTTAAATCCGCTCAACACCATCGCTAATATTACCGTTTCTGATGGGAGAAATATTTTAATTTCTGCTTGGGATAAAAATGTCCTAAAGAGTATTGAGAAGGGAATTATTGATGCTGGGCTTGGTTTCGGGGTTGTTAATGAGGGTGATAAAATTCGTCTGACCGTTCCGCCTTTAACTGAGGAAAATCGCAAGGATTTAGTGAAGAAACTGAATGAAAAAATGGAAAAGACTAGAGTAATTTTGCGTCAGGTACGTGAAGCTACTAAGCATTTAATTGAAGGCGCCTTTGAAGAAAAAACGATTGGTGAGGACGAAAAATTCCGCTTTATGAAAGAATTAGACGATTTTTCTGCCAAGAAAAACGATGAGTTAAAGGAATTAAGGGATAAGAAAGAGAAAGATATTATGGAAATCTAACTTTAAATTTAAATTACATGTTTTTAACGATAATTATATTTATTGCTGTTCTGTCCGTTCTAGTTTTTGCGCATGAACTCGGACATTTCGTAACCGCTCGCCGTTTAGGCGTTAGGGCGGATGAATTCGGTTTCGGTTTCCCGCCTCGCGCCATTGGTTTTTATAAGAATCGCGAGGGCAAGTGGCGCCAGGTTACGGGCGGACGTAGCTATCAGAGCCTGGAAAATAGTAAAAACGCTAAAAATATTCCTGCCCCTGGCTCAACTATTTATTCTATCAACTGGCTGCCGATTGGCGGTTTCGTTAAGATAAAGGGAGAAAATGATAATGGCGACAACGAACCAGATAGTTTTGCTTCCAAAAAAATCTGGCAAAGGACTTTAATACTTTCTGCCGGCGTTTTAATGAACGTTGTTTTGGCTTGGTTTTTGCTTTCTGTCGGATATATGATTGGTTTGCCGCAGTCAACGGCTGATGTTGGTCCGCGCGCAAGAGTTAGTGAGGCGCGCGTAGCGATTATTGATGTTCTTCCTGAATCTCCAGCGGAAAAGGCCGGAGTTAAGGCGGGTGATTTTGTCTTAAGTATTGATGGTAATTTGGTTGCCTTAGAGAAAGACATGCAAGATTTAGTCGCTGCTAAAGAGGGAAGTGAAGTATCTTTATTAATTTCTAGAAACGGCGAGGAGGAAACTCTGAATGTGCAACCGGAACTCACTGAAGACGGTCGGGCGATTATCGGCGTTGGTATTATGGCGGCCGGTACGGTCAGTTATCCGCTTATTCCTGCTTTTATTGAAGGCGCACAGACAACCGGTTGGCTACTTAAGGAAATCGTTTTGGCTTTTATCGGCTTGTTTAAAAATTTATTTAGCGGCCAATCCGTTGGTGAAGAATTTGCTGGCCCAGTCGGCATCGCCAATATTACCGGTCAAGCTGCCCGCCTCGGCTTTGCGTATCTACTCCAGTTTACCGCTCTTTTATCCTTGAATTTAGCAATTATCAATATCTTGCCTTTCCCAGCTCTTGATGGCGGTCGCATTTTATTCTTACTGATTGAAAAAGTTAAAGGTAAGCCTGTCCGTCGCGACATTGAAGCAGTTGCTCATAACTTAGGTTTTATTTTATTAATCGCTCTAATTATCTTTATTACTTATAAAGATATTATTAAGCTTTTCTAAACATATGAAAATAAATATCAAGGCATCACGCCTAGAAATGACCGAGGCGTTGAAGAAATATATTGAAAATAAGATGGCAATGTTAGAAAAGTATTTGGGTAAGCGCGTCAAAGTCATTAACTGCGACTTTGAAATTGAAAAAGCCGTTGGTGGACAGCATAAGGGTGAAATTTTTCGAGCAGAAGTTAATTTAGAAGTTCCTAATGATTTACTACGTGTTGAAAAAACCGAAGAGGATATGTACAAGGCAATTGATAAGGTTAAAGATCACATGGTGTTAGTTATTAAGAAGTATAAAGAGAAGTTGATTGATAAGAAACGAGGGAAGTAAATGCAAAAAATATTGAAAAATAAAGAGTTTATTATGAAAAAAATAAAGATAATCTTGCCGCTTGCCATTCTCGTTGCCTCTGCTTTTATCCTGCATTTTGTCTACGCTAGTCAGGTCGGAATAGCCGCGCGGTTATCTGGTAAAATTTTATTGCAAGTAGAGAGTAAGGGCGAAGCCTGGTATGTTAATCCCAGCGATCAACGTCGTTATTATATGGGGAGCCCGGCTGATGCCTTTAATTTGATGCGTAGCGCCGGTATTGGTATTACTGACGCTAATTTGATGAAAATTCGTGTTGCTGATTTGAATTTGGCGGCCAGTCTTGATTCTGATGGCGATGGCTTATCTGATGCGATTGAATCATCTTTTGGCACCGATCCAAATAATAAAGATTCTGATGGCGATGGCTTTGATGATAAAACTGAAATTTTAGCCGGCTATAATCCGCTTGGTTCTGGAAGTTTGCCTTTAGATGCAAATTTTGCCAAAGCTCAGGCTGGACGCATATTTTTACAAGTTGAGAAGAAAGGTGAGGCCTGGTACATAAATCCCGATAATAACCTGCGTTATTATCTTGGTTCACCAGCTGATGCTTTTACGGTGATGCGTCGTTTGGGCTTAGGAATAACTAATAGTGATTTAGGAAAAATAGTTATTGGTTTCGGTGTGCCCGCTCCTGCCAATCCGACCTCAGGAGAGCCCGTTGACGCTGGTTCATCCGGAGGAACTCCTGGTATTTTAAATTGCGGCATTTCTCCCGCTTATCAAGAAAAGACCTATCGTCAAGATAGTAGCGGTGAATATTATGAGATTCTCCTGTATGACCGCGATAATGCCCTGGTCTGTATGGGTAAGGCGTTAACAAATAATTGTCAGCCAGCGAGAATTTTGCGCACTATTGCCACTGGTGTCTCTCGCACCGAAGAAATTATCGGCAGAGAAGGGAATAACTGCTTATTGAAGATAGAATACAAAACAATCACTGAAAATGATTCCCCGGAAAAAATTTATGAAAATTCGGTTATGCAATGCAGTTATCCCCAGAGTTTTATTAGCAGCGGTTGTTATATGTTGCCAGAAGGAATTTGTGATGAACTTGAGCTTAAAGGTTCACCTGGCCATGTCTATGCCTATACTTTTCAGGAATTCTGGCAGTCGGCTCGTTTTGATTCAAACGCCTTAAGCTGTTCTGGTAGTATGGTGGATAGAATTAAGAATTAAAATTTTTTATTTAGCGAGCGATAACTTTTTTCAGACTAACGCTAAACCTTTTTAGACTTTTTTTGATTTTGCGCTTAAGCCGCCTTAATTGGGCGGCTTTTTGCTATTTTTTCACTCTTGCAGGCATATACAATATATAGTATAATATACAATATGTAGTATTTAAACTATGTTCTGACCACAAAATATGCCTAAAATAAGCTTTTTAGGTAAAGACTGGTTAGATAATTAACAAACTTAGCTTCAAATATCCTATGATTAAAGAGTACAAATCTTATGGCGGCAAAACGGCCGAATTTTCCTTAACTATTTTAGAGCAAAAACTGCAAG
>CAYGLM010000030.1:0-10769 GCA_964350915.1 uncultured Gammaproteobacteria bacterium
CATATATTATAACATTTTTAATATAGAATAATTTATGTATATCATATTTCTATATCATTAATTCAATTAATTATACAAATATTTATCTAATAAAAGATGAATAATTTATATTTTCTATACGTTCTCTATTTCATTTTTCAATCTATAAAATCCGGTTTTTGACCTTCTGGAGCCAATAAATACAATTTTATTTTCATTCCTTAATTCATCTAAAATTCTCCATATTTTTATCCAACTCAAATGCGGCAGCACATCTATTAATTCTTGCTTCTTTGCTCCTTCTGGAAACTCACTTAAATGTTTTAAAATTATTTGTTTATTAGTCTCGCCATCCAAACCTTTGCTTCTTGTATATTTACCCCTCTGATTGCTGTCAAGATAATATTTCTTCGATAAAATATATTTTCTCTTGCCAACAATTTCTACTAACCCTAAATTTATCAAGCTATTTATTTTATCCCTTTCTACAAATTCTTTATTTTTTATTTTAAATAGAAACACTAATTCATCAACACTCAATATTTTTTGCTCTTTATCTGCAATTTTAAAAACATACTTAGCAAATTCAACATCATTTATGGTGCCGTCGAGACTTAATCTCACGGTGTAGTCATCGGATTTTGAAAAATCTGGCGGATTCTTCCCAAAAGATAATTGATTCTTGTACATCAAGTCAACTCCCGACCCAAACTGCTCAACTAAATCACACTTATATAAAATATCTCCGATGAGCTTATTTCTAGTTTTTGTAGCCATTCTAATATTTTCAATATTAACACCATCTACAAAGCCCCCTGGACTATTTATTTCTATCAGGGTGTGATACTGCATAACCAAAATAACTCCCTCCAGTCGATAATCTCTATGCATCACGGCGTTATTTATAGATTCACGTATTGTATCATCTTCAAAAGCCTTTCTTTCTTCTAGAAACAAGCCGCTTGGAATGTTTAAAATAATATTTCTAGAATTAATCTTATCCCAGAGCTCATTATAAAAAGTTAAGTAACCGCCATTAAATATAGCCTCGTCCTGATTTCTTAACTCCGATTGATCAAGCTTGTATCCATAACGTATTTCTGCATGTGGAAAATATTTATATAAACCCTCTTTTGTCCCTAATAAAACTAAGGCGGCAACAGTAACGCTATCTTCTTGCAGTAACTGCAAACTTCGCAAAAACTCCAAATCTGTAATACCTTCTATATTCTGAGAAAACCTCCGAGACTTCATTAACATTCTTCTTAACTCTTGGATTGCTAATAAAGACAAATCTGACAAAGAGGCGCCACTTACCACGCTAGCGGAGTAATCAACATTAGCTGACTGATGCATTATTAATCTTTTTTGATACTCCCCTTGTTCCATCTTAATGCTAGAAGATCCAACTCGTATATATGGAACGTTTTTAAAGGTGTGATATGGGGTGCTGCTTTTTTCTACAGTAATTTTTATTACTGACCTCTCTTCAATATTAATAATCTCCACCACCGGATAAACGGCTGGCTGCATTACCGATCGATAAAATTCTGATAACCCACGAAGAGTGCTTTCCTTCACATCTCTAACGCCAATTATTGTGCCGTCGTCTTTGACTCCAAAATAAATAATACCACCGTTTTTATTAGCCAGGGCACACAAATCACACCCAGCAGACTCCTTGGTTGCTAGGCTTTCTTTAAATTCTACTTTTTCCGATTCCTGCCAATTGTTTTGCATCACATCTTTAAACCACCTTTATATACTTCCCTTTTAAAATATTCATTAAAAAATCATCCTTCTTTTTAAGCTTGGAGTCAAATTCTTTGCTAGACATATCAACGATATTAATTTCTCGGCGCCAGTCTTTTTCTAATACCGCTAAAGCCTTGCTCGCCTGTCCATAGTCAAATTCACCAACCAAAAGTAAATCTATATCGCTAGCAGGCTCAAAATTACCTTTGGCACAGGAGCCGAAGATATAGGCCGACTTCAATCCAGAAATAGGTTTTAGGACAGAAGCGAGTGACTGAGAAACGCCAAACTTAGCCTGATATATTTTTTGATATTCACTAAGCAGCGGGAATTTTTCATTCAGCGAAAAATAGCGATTACGCCCTTCGCTCTCAGTGTTTAAAATCCCTTCAGCCTGCATTTCCACCAGTTTGCGGTATAGATTTCCGGGATCAAGTTTTAAAATCATCGCTAATTCCCGGGCATAATGCCTGGCCTTAGGATTAATAAGATAATATCCTAGAGTCTTCTTAACTACTTCCGATTTCATGCTTATCATATTGTTGTAATTATTTACATCATATATTGTAAATTATTACAACAACATTGTCAACTGCTCAGCAACGCTATTTTAACATTAATCAAATGAACAAAAACTAAACAACCCGCTTCCTCCTGGAAACGGGCTGTTTATATTAACAATCTCACAAACAACAACAACACTCTACCCCTCCCTCTCCCCATAAACCCCTTTCACTAAATCCTGGTCCTTGCCACTACTGTGCAGCAGTTCTAGGTTCTTGGCCTCAGCGGCTTCTAAGAAGCGCCTTCCCAGTTCGTCCTTGCCTTGTAAGCTAAGATATTCCCTCAGAGCAGCAAAGTCTTTAATAAAACAATGGCCACCGGCCCCTCTTCCTGCCTTATCGGTAACGCCGGAAGCATGAACGGGATTGAGATGACTAGCGCCAATGCGCGGGTCAGCACCAACGCCAGCAGCAATCTTCTGCCAATCGGCTCCGACCTCGGCTGCTAAATCATATAAAATATTAGCGTGCACTACTTTTAAATATAAAAAACTATTACTAGCATACTTAATTAACTCCGCTTCCTTGGCGCTACAAATTAAATTTAAGGGCGAAGGGGGCAAAATATTCATAATTTCTTCCGCGCGAAGACGATATTCTGCGTTTTCTATGGGGCAACCGATTATATTTCTCGTTGGGTTAGCAGCGTCATGGGCGGCATTTTTTTCTGTTAAAAATTCGGGTGAATGAAAGACATATCGGTCAGGATAAAGTGACTGCAGAGCTTCGCAAGTGCCGGGTAAAATTGTGGATTTAATCACCGCCGACTTACCAGGACCAACAAGTGCTAAAACTTCTTTTAAAGTATCATAATTAAAACCGGTCGGAGTCGTGGGCGTGGGGACGGCGATAAAAACGATGTCGCAGTCAGCTATTCGCTCGCGGTTTTCATTGTAAGGAGCTGATTTCGCGTAGCGCACAACCGAGAATCCGCGCGCGGCAAAATCATCAGCGTAATTTTTACCGATAAAGCCCTGGCCAATAAAGCCGAGTAAGGGGTTCTTATCATTCATAAATTTGTTTCTGTGTTTTCCAAGTTTTCCAAGTGGGCTAACTAGTTCTTCCACTCGGGTCAACTATTTCTTAATATTAAGCACGAACTTCACGTCTATTGGCACCTCGGCTGCTTCCACAAAAGCACCAGCCTCGTTCTTATACTTAGTCTTGAACAAGTACTTCCCTTCCGTTGTTAGCTTCAGTCCGCCAATTTGCGCAATAGTGCGCAGACGCTTCTTGCCAACTTCAAATTTGGCACTCACTGTAAAGCTCCCGGATTGAATTCCTTGAGGATCCAGAATTTCCACTTGATAATCCAAAGTGCGCTCAGTGGCGATATTTTCGTCATGCCAAAGATTAACCGCCATAAAATTCATTGGCACTTCCTTAATTTCTTTCTGCATATCAGCCGGCTCATTAAAAGTCACTGTCAACTCGTCGATGCATTCTTGTAAAGTAAGGGCGTTAGTCATTTGATCAATCACCGCGCGCCCACAGAGAACAAACCAGATATTTTTCATATTTTTGTTGTTAAGGCTTAAAAATAGTAAAATGAGAACTTAAACCGACGACTTCCTGCTCACGCGTTTTAGTCAAACTATTCTGTGCTGCCCTAGATTCATATTTTATCATAATTTTAAAATTCGGTCGCTGCTTATCTTCTTGAAGATAAAGTTGCTGCGCCCTCTTCTCGTCTTCTAATTCCTTGAATTTTGGTGCTATCAATTCCGTCTTACAAGCCCTAGCAATCTTATCAAGTGTTTTTAAATATTTAGTGGAGTACCCGGGATTTTCTAGTCTAGCAATCGCTTCTTGATGGAGTCCTGTTTTCTTAGCTAAAGCTTCCTGGGTCAAGCCGTGACGCACCCTTAACTCCTGGATAGATGAAGAGATTTCTAAAAAGACATCGGAGTTATTATAAACCCGGGCGAACTCTTTGTCTTCTAATAACTTATCCATTAATTCTTGGTGATTCATATTTTCTAATATTTCTCTAAATAAGAGGCTAAAAGATTATAACAAATTTGTTATAATAATCATAGCGCTCCCTTGTTAATAAGTCAAGCGTCTTCATGACAGGGGCTTTTACACTAAAAAAGCACCTATAAGCAAAATATTCTACAATAAGCAAAGAGCCTCCCTGTCGGAAGACTCTTTTATTTTAACAATATAAAGATAAGCTGGAGTTAAAAAATATTTAAATTTTATGGGGTGCCCCCCTTAAAAACAACCTTCTCTTCCCCGCTCAAACCCTATCCCGCCTCCTCCAAACAGCTGCTCCTCCCAGCCAAAGCGGGGCGACTGAATAAGCAGCTAAGGTCGCTAAAGCCGCGCCAATAAGACCAAGGCGCGGGATAAGGTAAAAATTCAGACCAACATTAATTACCATCGCCAGCAGATTAATGCGGAAAATCTCTCTAGTCCTATTCTCTACTGTGAGCTGATTATAAACAACTGAACCGAGGAAAAGTCCCAGACTCGACCAAATATAAAGTCGCAAAACCGGAGCAGCCGCTAGATAATCAACGCCAAAAATAAAATTAACTAAAGGGCCGGATAATAGCGCAATCGGAGTGGCCACCAACAAGCCGAGAACACCAATTAGAAAGTATAAATTGCGCAAACGCCCCTGATACACTTCTCGACCAGTTTTGCGGGCATTAACAATAGCGGGAAAAAGTGAACCGCAAATTACGCCAGGAATGAAATAGAAAATTTCGGTAAGCTTAACACTAGCGGCGTAAATACCGACTGCAGAGTCTCCCATCATCCGACCAACCATCACCTGATCAATGCGCAAGTAAATAAAAGCGGCCGCCGAGGACAACATTAGGGGCCAAGAATCGCGCCACAAAGTTTTCGCTAACTCTGGTCGGAAGCGCCAGGTGAATAATTTGAAACCTTGAGAGCGGTAGAAACGAGCTAAGAAAATAGTAAACCAGAGTGAATCTAAAACATAAATTACTAAGAGCCAAATGATGCCGCCACCCGCCAGGATAAGCCCGATTTTCAGTAAAGAAGAAATTATGGCTGCCGCGAGTTGAGCCTTAATACTTTCCTTAGCCTTAACCTGAGAATAAAAGTAAGTATTAATAACATAAGGAGCTTGTAAGAAAAAGGACAAGCTGTACATGATAATCAGGGCACGCAAATAATTTGGTTGGCCACCACCGGCGGATTCAGCTCCACCGGGAACTATGAAAGCGGCCAGAACGACAACGGTAAAAGCTATGGCCGCTCCAAATATTTTTAAGCGAAAGGCTGTTCCTAAAAGCTCATCACGTCTTTCCGGATGCTTAACCAGCTCGCGATTCAAAATTCCGTCCAAGCCCAGTGCGCTGATAAAGGAAAATAAACCAGCAAAAGCAACCACATAACTCACTACGCCGTATTGTGCCGGGCCAAGATAGCGGGCAATCCAGGCGCCGATAAAAAACGAAAACAATAGGAACAAAAGTTGACCAAAAAACATCCAGCTAGTATTAGCAAAATAGCGCTTAACACCCTCGTGGCTAAAAATCCAACGATAGCGCGCTGGTGACACCTGCTCTAATTTTTGGAAAAATTTATCTAGCATTTGATTATATTATAGCTGTTCAGGGCGGAAAAATAAAGATGATTAAGGAAATTGCCTTCCCGGGGCTCATCTGAGGATTGCGCTCCCAGGGCTCATCTGAGGATTGCGCTCCCAGGGCTCATCTTCAAGAAAAAAATAAAGGAAGCTGACATTAGGGCCGTCTGCTTCCTTTTTTTTCCTTTCGATTACTCATTCTCCCATTTTAAATTGATTATTGTTTAGGCACTACGAGCCAATAGCTCTGCCTATCTTCATCATACACTGTCCGGTGTAAAGCATTAATGCCGATATGTAGGCCGTTTTGGTCGAGGCTGGCGACGGCGGTATACATGTTACCAAGATTTGAATTTACAATAGTTGTTAAGCCAGACTTTTTCGGCTCTGCTAAATCAATCTCGGCTAAAACCGTTTTTTTATCTTCTACCAAACAGATACCTTTTTTTTCTGTTAGCTTAAATAAAAAAGCCAGCTTGCGGCGACCACTTTGAAATAAATCCTGATACTTAACACAAAATCGTCTAATTTGTGCCTTGGTCAGGCAAATATTGGATAAATCAGCATTTATTGCCGTAAAAGCACCTTCTAGGTTTGGTTCGCCATTAAGCGCGTGTAACTTACAAGAAATTGCAGCGCTAGGCGGACTATGGCCACAGAGCATAGAAGCCGCATCCGCCTCTATATCCACTTTCTGGAAAAAAGGCTTAACGCGAACAGCATCGTTTACACAAGGACAAACGCCAGTTAATGATTCGATGGGAAAATTTTTTTCAAAGAGCATATCGTCAGGGCCAGTTTCATTTTGCTTCATGTCTTTTGCCCACCATGTCGGGACTTTTTTAGGACATGGCCGTAGTTTGAATTTATAACTATTATAGCATACAATTATTGCAGAAGATAATTAGAGGGTGATTTTTAAATTTATTATATGTTTATTATATGAAAAAAATAATCTGCCTTTACGGTCAACCTGGATGTGGTAAAAGTACTCAGGCTAAACTATTAACGGAAAATTTTGGCTACCAAAAATTCGGCATGGGTGAGCGTTTACGCGCCGAAATCGACTCTGGCTCCGACCTGGGTCAAAAAATGAAACCCTATGTTGACGCTGGCTTACTAATTCCTGATGAAATGATGGCGAAGATAATTAAAAATGCGGGTGAAGAGGCTAAGGGTGGCTTGATTTTCGATGGCTTCCCACGCATAGTTTCTCAAGCGCAGATGCTAGACGAAATTATGGGCCGGCTAGGACTAGAAGTTGAGGCTTTTATTTATTTGCACTTAACTGCTGAGCAAGCTTTAGAGCGAATCAAGAGTCGAGCAGTTTTAGAGGGCGGGCGTACAGATGATATTGATGACTCTGCTTTAAAAAATCGCTTCGCTGTTTTTGATAAAGAGTCGGCGGCTCTATTAGACTATTATCGCCAGCGCAGTAAATTATATGAATTAGATGGCGGTCTTAGTATTCCAGAAATAAATACTCTAATTACTGAAATAATTTCTAAATAGAGCAATAAAATTAACTACACATCAAAAAAACGTGAATAAATATTTAAACAATACAAAAATTCTGATTAGTTTAATCATTATTTTTTATTGTTTTTTTATTGGCTTAAAACTTTATCAAGAAAATTTTAACTTCAGCAAATTAATTTTAGTGGGCGATAAATTTTCGGAGCGTAGCTTACTGCCACACAACATTGCTATCATTAATAATTCTGCTGGTTTTGATGGTCAATTTTATTATCGCCTTGCCCTAAATCCCTTTACCGCTAGTGAGTCTGATTTTGGCATTACTTTTGATGAAGCATCCTTGCGACAACAAAGAATAACTTATCCACTTTTAGTCTGGTTTTTATCATTAGGACAAAAAGAGATTGTTCCAGCCATGATGTTAATTGTAAATTTTGGCATGATAATAGGAATTATTTTTCTTGCCAAAGAACTAGCTGAAAAAGAGTTGGCTGATAAGGATAGTAAATTTGTACTTTTAATTGCTCTTTCTCCAGTTATTTTAATTTCTTTAACTCGCGGACTAACAGAAATTACTGCCCTTTTTTTTCTATTGGCCGGTTATCTAACCTATCGACGAAATAGCTTTTTCCTATCATCGCTTCTTTTCGTTATCGCTGTTATGGCGAGAGAAACTGCCTTAGTCGTCCCCTGTGCGATTACTTTACTATCTGCCTGGGATTATTTGCAAACTAAAAATAAAGATGAACTTAAAAAAATATTTTTATTTTCCTGGCCACTGATTATTTTTATTTTTTGGCAGATTATTTTAAGCCAAGCTTGGGGGGATGCGCCATTTATTAAAAGCTCTGGGGCGCACCTAGCTCTTCCCTTTAGCGGATTAATCAAAAGTCTTTCTAATTACGAGGGGGTAAGAGGGGCTCTAAATATTTTATCACTCTTATATTTAATCGGCCTTTTCTTGCTGGCGGCCTTAAATTTAAAAAAAACGCATAGTCGCATCTTAATTATTTCCTGGCTAGGATATGCCCTGATAGCCACCTCATACAAACAAGGGATTTGGCTAGATGATCTTAATTTTTTTCGCTCCTTAGGAGAATTAACTCTGCTAAGCTTTTTAATAATTGCTTCCGGAAAAATAAGCAGCCACAAACGCCTTGCTCTTGTAGCAACTATCATTATGTTCTTACTAATGGCGCTAAAATTATTTTTAATCGGTCATGTTAACAGTGGTCTTATATTTTCTTGAAATAAATTTATAAAAAATAAAGGAAGCTGATTAGGCTTCCTTTTTGTTTAATACTTTCTAACGACAAATTCGCTACCAATCATCGCCATATAATGACGACGATTCCAGAACTTTTTTTTCTGAAGACACAACCAGCGCTTCATCCTTAAATACGACCGCCGGATAATTAGCGTTGAAAATTGAATCAAGCGGTTTCATTTCATAGAAAAAATTTTCTCTCATGAAATGAAGAGTCATGACTGAGTCCCCGTTAAAGCTAGATTTTATCAAACTCCCCCAGAAACAGACATTATAGTTTCTCCAAGCCAAAGGGATAAAACAAGGATCACATAGCAACAGGTGTAGAATCTGGGCATTCAATACTTTCTGACCTTTAAGTGACTCGTGGATAGTGTGCCCATCAACTCCCTGATCCTGCCCCGGAACTAGCCTCAAATCAACCAACTTAGGACTGAATCTGACCTGACCCAGCTGTAGATGTTCAAGAATGCTAGTTTCATTAACATAATCAGTGTTAAAGGTTGGCTGTTTATTACTATCCATTATTTTTTCCGGATAGATTAACGCGGCTCTTTGACAGATTAAATCACGAAAAGCAGAGATATCAGAAAAAGAGCTGAATTGCTCTAAATCCTGTGACGTATAGCCACTGCGCAAAAAGGCCTCAATTAGTCTTTTAACGGCATCAAAAGAATAACTAGTAGATTTCATTTGTCCTCCTTTTTTATTGATTTTACAAGGTTCTATTGTAATTTTTTATTCTACTCTTAATTTTTAATTTTGACTAGTGGCTGAAAATACACATTAAACCTGAGTTGTCTTTTTAATAATTACTAGAATTTATAACACATCGGGTCACTCGCACGTAAATTATTATTTTCCTGATAAGCGCGATTACGACAGCCACCACAATAAGACAGTCGGTCGCAATCAGAGCAGGGCTGATCATACCCTTCTCGATCTCGAACAATATTTAATAAATCAGACTTCAACCAAATACTTTTTAAACTTTTTTCATTTATATTTCCAGCCTTAATTCTAAAAAATGGACAAGGATAAACATCTCCATTTGGCGCCACAACACAAGCAGCAATTCCGGCCGTGCAACCACCTTCTATTCCTTTAAATTCCCCTCTTTTTGATTCATCAAGAATAGACACCAGGGGACTAGAATAACGTAAAATTATTTTTTGCTTGTTAAGCTTAAAAAGTTTTTTCTCCATCAACATAAAATTTTTTTTCGTCATCACAAGTTTTTTGTCAAGATGGGCGGCCGACATGCAAAGATTAAAACCAATTGGAATTGAATTTTTTCTAGCTACTTCAATCATTTTATCTAAATCATTTTTATTTTTATTATGTATAGTAGCGAAAAGATAGGCTTTAATCCCGTGTCGCTTTAGAGCCTTTGCTAATTCCAGATTTTTCCAACCATTATGCCTTATCTCTTTTGAAAGATCAAAGCTAAGATGAACCCAATCAAAGATCTTCAAATCAGAAAATATCTTTTCACTAATCAGCTCTCCGTTACTCTGTAAAACTAAACGAAGATTTTTTGGTTTTTTCTGCAAAATATCTAAAATTCTAGAAAAATTAGGATGCAATAAAGCCTCGCCACCAGAAATTATAAAAGTCCATATTTTATTCTTGCCAGCAAAATCATAAAGTTTTTTTATTTGCCTTAAAGGCATATCAACATTTTTCCCTGTACGATTATAGCAGTGCTGACAATTTAAATTACAACGGCTCGTTATTTCAAGCTCAAGAATATGCAAGCCCAATCTGGCATCTAATATCTTTTTCATATTTATCATTTACTATTTCTCGGAAAGCTAAACAGCCGCCGCGACATTTATATTTTTTAAAACAGCCCTTACAAGCTTTTGGATAATTATTAGAGCGAACAAAAGAGCGGAAAAATTCGAAACCCTTTCCTTGGCGCCAAATTTTACTTTCATCATCTTTTAGAAGGTTGCCGCAAAGATATTTAGATTCCTGAAAATAACGACAAGGATACACATCGCCCCGATAATCAACAATCATTTTATATTTACCAGCAGCGCAATGTGGTAGTGGCACAGAAGCATGAAAAAAACTTCTTTTATTATAAAAAACGTTTTGCAGACCATGTCTAAGCTTTCTTCTTTCTTCAGGAATGTTTTTTAAAAATTTTATATAC
>CAYGLM010000031.1:0-9557 GCA_964350915.1 uncultured Gammaproteobacteria bacterium
ACCGACGACCAATTGGTTAACAGCCAACTGCGCTACCGCTGCGCTACCCGGGAATATTAAATTGTGACTGACGAACTAAATACAAAGTATTAATCCGTCTAAAAACAAAATATTTCCATAACGAAATATTTACTCTTATGATAGCAAATCTCTATCTTATGTCAACAAGCGACTAATCAATAAGCCAGCTAAACGACTCAACACAATAACCGCCCCGGATACTAATAAATGCTCTAATATTACACTAATTGGCCGTTGTTTGGTAATTTTTGCTATTCTGTAATTCAAAAAAACTAAAATTATCATACCCCAAATTAGCGCCACCAAGATAGACCAACGTTCGGGTAATAGCAATACAGGAATAAGAAACGTCAGGGCAAAAATAAACTTATACCAAAAGGTGGCAATAGTCGCCTGCCAAACTTGACGATGGCTAAAATTCCCTTCCGCCTCCTTAGCGACATGCACTCCCAAGGCATCAGAAAACGAATCTGCGACCGCTATCGTTAAAACTCCGGCCGCCACGGCCAATTTAGAGCCAGTGCCGGCATCAAGACCCATAATCAGTCCTAGAGTGGTAATCGTGGCTGAGGTTAGACCAAAACTAAGACCAATATTACTAGCTTTTTTCATATTGCTCATTTTCTGTTTCCTAATTACTTTTCTATCTCCTTTTCAATATTATTTTTAATAATCTCTCAACTTCTCTAAGCCCTTAAACTTTCTAATTTTTTCCAAAGCCTTAGATTCGATTTGGCGGATGCGTTCGCGAGTAACTTCAAACTCCTGACCGACCTCTTCTAAAGTATGGGCAACACCGTCGAGTAAACCAAAGCGCATTTCTAAAATTTTCTGTTCGCGCGGTGAAAGTTGAGCAACAATGTCACGAACATAATCTTTTAAGAGCTGCAAAGCGGCTGCTCTATCGGGCGTAACGTTTTTAACATCTTCAATAAAGTCTTCCAAGGTTGAATCTTCTTCATCATCACCAATGGTAGTTTCTAAAGAAATCGTATCCTGAGAAATTTTCATGATATATCTAACCTTGTCTAATTCTTCTCCCATCTCGGAAGCAATTTCTTCGGCCAAAGGTTCACGACCTAATTCCTGAATTAAGTTACGTTGCACTTGTTGAAATTTATTAATCGTTTCCACCATATGAACAGGGATACGAATGGTGCGGGACTGGTCGGCGAGCGCGCGAGTAATCGCTTGGCGTATCCACCAAGTGGCGTAGGTTGAGAACTTAAAGCCTTTGCGATATTCAAACTTTTCTACCGCACGAAATAATCCAATATTTCCTTCCTGAATTAAATCCAAAAGACTCATGCCCTTAGCGCCGGCAAATTTTTTGGCAATAGAAACAACTAAGCGCAAGTTCGCTTCAATAATTTTTCGCTCCGCTTCTTTATCACCCCTCTCTTTTCGCTTAGCAAGTTCAGTTTCTTCCTCACCAGTAAGCAAAGGAACTTTACCAATTTCTTTCAAATACATTTGAATGGAATCGGCACTGAGCTTGGATAGGTCTACTTGCACAGCGGCTGCTTGAGCAGCGGCGCGTCCAGTTAAGACCGGTTGGGCTGGCATTTTTTCAGCTACATCTAAAATACGACCGGAGTCTTCCGCAATGCGAATACCATTTTTTTGTAAGTCACCTAAAAAGACGTCATATTCATAAACGTATTCTTCCACTTCCGGGAAAAGATATAAGAGCTCAGTCTCAGTTAAAAACCCGCGCAAGCGTCCTTTATCAATAATTCTCTGCAAACGCTCTGCGGTTGGTCTCACAATTTCTCTTGGTGCGGCCGGTGCTTTGACTTTCACTAATTTACCAGAGACAACTTTTTTAGCTGGCTTGGCTACCGTCTTAGATCCCTTAGCTTTTGCTACCGGCTTCTTGGTTGAAGACGACGCCTTTGCCGTCGACTTAAGCGCTGGTTTCTTGGCGGATTTATCGGCTGACTTGGCTTTTTTAGCAGCCGTTTTAGGCGCTGCTTTAAGTGGCAGTGCTTTTTTCGCCTTAGCTGAAGCGGACGCCTTGGCGGCGATGCTTCCCTTCTGTGGCGCTTTCTTGTTTGTCTGCGGCTGTTTAACCATATTTATTATTTTAAGTTAATCTTTTTAATTCTTCGGTAACGCTTTTCAGTTCTGCCATTAATCTTTCCATCTCAACGACGTTAGCGCTATTTTCGCCTCCATCTTTTTCCAAGAGCGCTAAAGCCTTCTCCAATCTTCTAATTTTTGTCTGACAATCATATCTTTTTAGCTCCACAATTATTCGAATTAAAGCTTCACGCGCCTGTTCAGGAACGTGGCTATAAAATTCTTTTTCACCCAGTAAAAGCAGCCTATCGAGCCGTCCTAGCTCATCTTCAGCATTTTGCTCTAAAAATAAGCGAAAATCTTCATAAGAAAAAGTAGCGGCTTTATTATAGTAGATAATTAGAGTCTTGTAAAATCTGGCATTATCTTCAGAAGAGATCACTTCAGGATCAAGGCTGGTGAGACTATAATTAATAAGCTCAGGAAATTTAATTATTAAGGCAAGCAATAACTCTGATAACAGGTTTTCACGCGAAGGTGGAGCTAGTGGAGCTGGTGAGGTGCCTGAACTAACGGCTCGAGTAGAGTAATCCGGAGTCTTAGTTATTGGGCGACGAGAAAATTCTTCTCGAATATCGGTCTCCGCAAAATCTAATTCTTCACTCACTCGCTTAAGCCAATGCCCCTGGTCAGATTTATTAGGCACAAGCGCAATCATCGCAAACATCTTATCGCGAACTAAAATTTTATTTTCTAATTTATTTAAATCTAAACCAGCGCTTGTTTTTTGAAAATAATATTCTAACATCGGCTGCGCATTTTCTACTGCCTGACGAAAATCTTCAGGATTCTGACGCAAACAATCATCCGGGTCTTTACCGTGCGGCAGGGTAATAATTTTTATATTCATGCCTTGCGCTAGGACTTCTTTAATCCCGCGATCAGCGGCTGTCTGCCCGGCAGCGTCCATATCAAAAGCTAGGGCGATGTTATTAGTGAAGCGCTTAATCAAAGTTACTTGCTCAGCTGTTAATGCTGTCCCGGAAGAAGCGACGACATTCTTAAAACCATGATTATAACAAGAAATAGCATCCATCTGACCCTCAACTACAATTGCCAAATCTGATTTTCTAATTGTTTCTTTAGCTTTATTTAAGCCAAACAAAATTCGGCTCTTATCATAAATTTCTGATTGCGGACTATTAATATACTTTCCCATTTTCTCTGTCTGCTCTTTAGTGGGATTTACTCGAGCAGTAAAAGCAACCAAGCTGCCATTAACATCCCAGATAGGAAACATAATGCGATCGCGAAAACGGTCATAGTATTGGCGACCGTTACTAATATTTTTTTCTTTCCTAATCGTTAAACCAGCGGCAGCGATTTCTTCATCGGTATATTTTTTCCCTAACTTCGGTCGACTCAATAAAAATTCATATAAACTACTCCAGGCATCTAAACTATAACCAAGCTGCCAATCATTTATTGTTTCCTCTGTTAGTCCGCGCTTTAACAAATATTCCTTAGCTACTTGTCCGGTTGAGGATGATAGGATGTGAGCATAATATTTACCAGCCAGCTCCATAATATCTAGAAGGCGATTTCTTTTAGAATTATCAGTCGCGCTTTCATTTCTTAAAGTCACGCCTGCTTTAACTGCTAGTAAGCGCAAGGCTTCAATGAAATTAAGGCCTTCTTTTTCCATGACAAAAGAAAAAATATCGCCGCCACGACTACAACCAAAACAATGCCAGATTTGCTTGTCCGGAGAAATTACAAAAGACGGCGACTTTTCGTTATGAAAAGGACAAAGCGCTTGGAAATTTACGCCAGCCGACTTGACTGGGATATATTCCCTAATGACTTCCACAATATCCAGTTTTGCTTTTATCTCATCGCGATCGGACATAGTATATTTAAAAAAGTAAGCTCTTTAAGCGAGCAACTTCCCCTTCTACTGCTTCGCCCTCATACTCAGCGTTGTGGCGATTCTGACCAGCATAACCAGGGCGCTTTTGATCTAAATGTAAATTAAACATCACCCATTCTTCTCCCTTATCATCGGCTTTTTCTAGAAAATAAACATGGAAGCGGGGATAAAAATCTCGCGATAAGCGACGAGCAAAACTTCTTTGACCATCTTCCCTTTCAGGAATAAAAGTATAGCCGGCACGCCTAAGCCACATTTCCGGGGCTTCCTGCAATTGTTTTTTGTTGACTATCAGTTTCATGTAGAGTACTTCTGAAAACTATGAATTTATAAATAAAGAAATTATAGACGCCGATGGTTAGGTTCACTATAACCTGGGCCAGCATATACCAGACGCCTACATTTATGACCAGAACGTGCATTAGGCCGGCGTTGATATTTAGTCCGATAAAGGCGTTGCCAATATATAATACGAACTGAATGGGGATTTTCTTCGAGGAGCTGTTTCGGAAAGTCCAAAATTTCTGCAGAGTAAAGCTAACGGCAAAAGAAAGAATGAAGGCGAAACTAGTAGAAAATACCAAGCCCCACTTGAATACTCCATAAAACAGATAAAGGAAAATCAAATCTACTGCGGCTGCCGAACTACCAGCGAAAAAGAACTTTACCACTGATTTGCGACGATCGCAAGCCAGGTATAACTTCGGATAGCGAAGAGAAAGCAAGGACCGAAAACGGGCATACAAACTATTAATAAAGGGCATAATTATCTTCAATCTTTAGATTTCTTAAAAAAATTATCCAGTACCCAGCCGACTACAGCCTTGCTTTCACGGAAACGGTCATTGCGTCCTGGGCTGTTTAGGACAGCAGCAATCAACTGTTCTCCGCCTGGCCCCTCAAAGCGACCAACGAAACAATATCCGGCTAAATCAGTATAGCCAGTTTTACCACCCAAGGGTTGAAGTTCACCAGGAGCAGGGTCAAATAAAAGGTAATCGGTTGATTCAATAAATTTCTCTCGTCCCTCTAAGGTTAGGAAGGAATAATCCTTGCGGCTGACTGCCTCACTTATTTCCGGTTTTTCAAGCGCTACTTTTGCTAGTAAAGCAACTTCACGAGCAGTTGAAACATTTCTTGCGCTTAGGCCAATTGGGTCAGTAAAGGCGGTATTATCCAAACGTAATTCTCCTGCTAATTCATTCATCCGAGCAATAAAATTACTTTCACTCAGACCAGAAGCGTGAACTAAGGCTATCGTAGCACCATTATCAGATGCGACTAAGCTAGTCAGAAATAAGTCGCGTAAATTTACCGTGTCTCCTAGGAAAAGGTTCAAGCGTCCTCCCGAAATATTATCTGCCGGTTTTATCTTATAATAAGAATCCCAATCAGGATTAGTTTCTAAAAAAACTAAGGCTGTCATCAACTTGGTAATACTAGCAATTGGCTGCGGCGTATCGGCATTCTTATCAAACAACAGAAAACGTCCATCCGGCGACAACACGGCCGCCTTATCAGCTGCTACTAATTCTTTCATAGCAGATGGCGGCAAAGAAAAAGCTTCCCAGCTGTGGTTAGTGACCGCAGGTAAATTTGAGGTTGATAAAAAGAACAGTAAAAATATATTGATAATCCAATTCCAAATCATTTATTTTATTATTTGATTTCTTCATTGTTAGATAAAGCTTCCTGCATGGTTTCAGAGCGATTTAACTGCTCGTAATCAGGTAGTTCGACAATTTCCTTTAAACCAATAAAGCGGATAAAGTCCAGAGTCACGGTATAAAAATTTTCATTCTTTAGCTTATCGAATTTTTCTTCAATCAAGCCACGTAGAAGTAGGTTGCGAATAATTAAACTACAATTTACTCCTCTAATTCTTTCTAGTTCTAACTTACTAATCGGTCCGCGATAAGCGATAATCGTCAGTGCCTCAAGACTCGGTTGAGAAAGTTCGCCCGTTGCTTCACTTTTTAAAAACTCTTTGACCAAGCTGGCGTTAGTGGCTGCGGTGGTAATTTGATATTGGCCATTATGATTAATAAGAGCTAGTCCGCTCTCTCTGGCTTCATATTCTGCTGTCAGTTGCCCTAACGCTTCCTCCACTTCTTTAGTCTTAACACCGCAAGCGGCGGCCAAATCTTTAACAGACACAGACTTAATTGAAACGAATAATAAAGATTCTAATTGTGCTTTTAAATTCATACTTGATTATGGTTGTTTAATATATGGATTTCACTGAACAGCTCATCTTGCTCAAAAACCAGTTCTTTTTGCTTAGCTAATTCTAGTACCGCTAAGAAGTTAACGATAATTTCTGTTCGGTCGACTGATTCTTTTAGTAGGCGAGAGAAATTAACTTTTATTTTTTCTAACAGCATTTTCTTAATAGCAGCGATTCTATCTTCAATATTAATTTTTGGCTCTAATCTTTCTTCTGGTAATTTCTGTTCACGTTTTTTTTCTAGAGCAGCGATTATAAGCGCCATCTGTTCCTGTAAAATAGGCGCGGTCAATTTTGCGGGTGGCGAGAAAGAAGGTTCGCTATTTTGCACCCGGCGACTTTTAGTAAGTGGCGGCAGGAAAAGAAAATTCTCGGCAGCAATAATCGCTTTAACCTTTTCACCAGCAGCAATAAACTCTTTATACATCCGTAACTGCTTTTCTAAATCACTAGCATCATCCTCCTCCTCTTCTGTGTGCAAATAAGGCAGAAGCGCCTTAGATTTTATGTAAAGTAATTTAGCGGCAACCAGTAAGAAGTCAGCTAATTCTTCGGGATCAATTCCCTGCGCCGCTCGGACATAAGCCACATAATCATCAGCAATTTTAGCGAGATTGATTTCGGTAATATCCATCTGCTCACTTTCAATCAAGGACAAGAGTAGCCCAAGTGGTCCGGAAAATTTTTCTGTAGTAAATTCGGTCATAAGCTATAGACAAACTCGGCTACTAATAAATTACTGGCTCGGGTTTAATTTTATTCCACAAAGTTCCTGATAAACACTGATAGCCGGCATCGTGATCCTTGCTACCCATTAGTGGTCGAGATGGATAATAGCTGCCATCAAAGCTGCTAGTTCTAAATTCCGCGCAGAATTCGAAAGTTTCTTCTCCAGTAACTTTATAATCTATAGCGGCGCCAGTTTCTGGATCAGTAAAGGCGCCCGTGTTCAAATATAGTTCGCTTTCCTTAAGATTATCTAAACTTTCCGGTAAAGCATCATAGCGATCATAATAACTATTGACTGCACTCTCTAAGCTATAAATATTGTTAATTAAAATTTGATCAAGGCGGCGATTCCTCGCTTCTCTTGGTGATTCAACAAAAAACCAAGCGGCAACGAAAGCAACTAAGACTAAAGCAAGTGAAGCAAAGAAAAAAATCTGCACAACTTTATCTTTCTTGATAACATCTTCTCGCTTAATATCGTAGAAGTAAAAAGAAAAAGTAGCGGCCGAAATTACAAAAACTGTCAGGGCCTTAAGAATAAATCGAGTAGTTAGCTCGCCCGACAAGAAATTATTTATTACACCAATAAAGACACCAAGAATAATTAATGAGGATACGAAAAGAATGAAGTAAGTTAGCCAGCGTCTAATGCTTGAATCTAAATTAAGCTCTTGTTTTCTAAGGCCGCGGTTGATTAGACTAGAGACGAAATAAAAAATTGGTGTAGCGATTAACAAAGCGGAAATCGCAAACTTAAATTGATTATTAAAATTTGAATAACCTTCCATTGATAAAGCATCAGCCACAGTTTTGTTAATGATGCCAAAAGAGATTAGGCCGACAGAAATAGCCACAAAGATTAAGGCGACAAGAGCCAGCAAATAATAGAACGCGTACTTGGCGTTATTCTTTTCTGTCATATATTTATGTTTTGTTTGTTATAAATCTACTTAAATAGTAGCTTATTTTTCCTCTTTTAGCAATTCAAAACGACCGGAAAAATCATCCTACTTATCAAGTACGAAAATTTAAAAATCCTTTAGTTAAAATTGATAATTCTTTTATCACTTTTTTATTTAATATTAGATTATTTATACTAGAAAACTCCTTACTAAAGATTAGGCGCAATAGCTTGACACAGTTATCAGATATTGTCAAAAATTCTTGTCCTGATTGATAATCTTTTTGTCCGTTAGTCGCTTGCTTTTCGTAACAAGAACCACAAACTAAACCGCCATTTTTTAAGTTGAAATAATTATTACCCGGTCTTAACGCTTGCTGACAAGACAAGCAAGTACTAGTCTGGGGCTGGTAACCAGAAACGGCCAAAAGTTTAAATATAAAGAAAGAAAAAATCAATTCCCCTTCTAGCTGACTCAAGCTCGAACGGCTAGAATGCTCATCCAATAAATTAAAATAATTAAATATCAAGGAAAAAATTTCTTCGTCAGGCTCAGCATCTTCTAGCAAACGCTTTAACCAACTAACCGCTTGACCAGCGTAATAAAGGCTATTGAGGTCTTGCTTGAGATGAGAAAAATTTTCTGTAGTAATAGCGCCAGCGGCATAATCTATGCCTTTTCCCGGCACAATCATTAAATCAACTAGACTAAAAGGCTCAAGATGTCCAGACAGTTTTGATTTAAGTTTCTTAGTGCCACGAGCGACAAGAGCGAGGCGACCGTATTCTAAAGTGTAAAATAAAACCAGACTATCATATTCACGATAGTCCTGGCGACTTAAAACCAAGGCTTTAGCATTACGGCTTATTTCCATAAACTAAAATTTATCTAGGCGCTAACATTTATCTAGGTGTTGCTGCAAAATCAAGGCAGCCGCAATTTCATCGCGAGCAGCCTTATCTTTCTTTCCTCCTTCAAGGGCATCGGCCGCTAAGCTACTCAAACGTTCATCTAGAATTATTATTTCGCAACTCACAGATTTTTCTAAATCGGTTAAAAATTTTTGCCAAAGTGGATTATCAGCAATCGCACCGCTCATTTTTCTAGGCGAGCCAATTACAATCGCATCAATTTCTTCATCAGTAATTATTTCTAAAACCTCCGACAAAGAGGCGGCAGTTTTAAAAGGCAGGGCAATTTTGGTTTCGCTATCAGCTTGCGCTAAACCTATTCTCTTCTCTCCCCAATCAATTCCTAAATATCTTTTGAGCTCATTGTTTTCCATATCTTTATTTCAATGCCTAATAATATAATCAGGCAGCAGTCAATATTTCATGCCCCTCTTCAGTGACCGCCACTGTGTGCTCAAAATGAGCACTCAAAGAATCATCGGCCGTAATAATCGTATAATCATTATCGGCCATCTTAACCCGCCAGCTACCGCTATTTATCATCGGTTCAATCGCGATAATCATGCCAGGTTGCAACACAATATTGTCAGGCGAACGGTCGTTAATTTCATAATTAAAAACATCAGGGCTTTCATGAGCAAAATAACCAACACCATGTCCCACTAAATCGCGCACAATGCCGTAATTATGAGGCGTAACAATTTTAGAAACGGCACGACCAATATCATTAATGCGCTTACCTGGTCCAACCTGCTTAATGGCGGCCACCAAAGCTTCTTGTGTTACTCTTAGCAATTTCTTTACCTCAGGACTAA
>CAYGLM010000032.1:0-9118 GCA_964350915.1 uncultured Gammaproteobacteria bacterium
AGGGTTGGGCTGTTCGCCCATTAAAGCGGCACGCGAGCTGGGTTCAGACCGTTTAACGGCTAATATTATTGGCCTTTGAACGCTCTGAATCCAGAGGTAAGACATCAAATATACGGCGGCAATATTGAGTAATCAATATTTGGCATTAACAGCTGACTCATATCGATGAAGTCCTAACGATGGTTGAAAAACAACCTGTCATATGTTAGGATAATATCGAGGGAAGTCACTTATGTTAAAATTAACGCAAACACAATTAGCTTATTTAGCAGGATTCATTGATGGTGATGGCAGTATTTATGCAAGGCTTAAGCCGAACGGTACTTATCGTTATGGTTTTCAAATAGCGCCCTACATAGTATTGTTTCAATCAGCCAAAGATGAGACAAATTTTAAAATAATTTGTGAAATGTTAAATTGTGGCTATTTGCGAAAGAGAAAAGATGGCATACTAGAATATACCATTGGACGCAAAGAAGAAATTCTGGCTCTTATTAAAGCAATAAGGCCATACTTAATTCTTAAACGTCAACAAGCGGATTTATTAGAGGAAATTTTTAAGCAAAAAGTTTTAGTGAAAGATGCTAAAGACTTTGCGAGATTAATGGATTTAATCAATAAATTTGCAGAAATTAATTATTCTAAGAAGCGCATCAAGCATAAGTTGACCCCGTAGAGACTAAACGTCGGCCTCCCGAAGCGTTTTCGGGATGAAGGTATAGTCCAATGCACTTAGTAATAAGTGAAAACATGCGTAAGACAGGTCGGTCTCCTATCCACTGTGGTCGTGGAAACTTGAAGAGGCCCTTCCTTAGTACGAGAGGACCGGGAAGGACGAAGCTCTAGTGTACCTGCTGTTCTACCAAGGGCATTGCTGGGTAGCTACCTTCGGTTAAGATAAGCGCTGAAAGCATCTAAGCGCGAAGCTGTCCTCAAGATTAGGTTTCACAGACTGGTTAGAGAATATAACCTTGATAGGCCACAGGTGTAAGTCCAGTAATGGATTGAGCCGAGTGGTACTAATATGTCATTAGATTTTCCCACACCTTTGCTTTTAAAGCTTGATTGATATTTACTACAAACAGCAATATACACGATGGTATCTGGCGCGAAAGCGCTTAATATAATAAAAGACACCATTGTTCTGGTGGTCAAAGCGTCGGGGTCACACCTGATCCCTTCTCGAACTCAGCAGTTAAGCCCGATAGCGCTGATGATACTTGGGCCTGAGCCCTGGGAAAGTAGGTCGCCGCCAGAACAATGGTGTTTTTTAATTGGAGAAATGCCCCGTATTCTATGTCTTTAGTTTTAAACTAAGGCCTATAGATTCCGGGGGATTTTTATTTTTAGCTATTTAATGATAAGATAACGCCATAAATATAAATATATGTCTTTAATCAAATCAATTTCCGGCATCCGCGGCACAATTGGTGGCAAGCCGGGAGACAATTTAACTCCAGTAGAAATAGTAAAATTCTCTCAGGCTTTTGGAAATTACGTAATAAAAAACAGCGCAGCCGTCATTAAGAAGGAGGATTTAACCAGGTCGACTGTCGTTATTGGCCGCGATTCACGCGCTTCGGGCCAGATGATTTCCGATCTTATTAGCGGCACTCTGACTAGTCTAGGAATTAATGTTATTGACTTAGGTCAGGCAGCGACACCAACGGTAGAAATGGCAATTATTTCCGAACAGGCTCAAGGTGGGATAGTAATCACCGCCTCTCACAATCCTCAAGGTTGGAATGCCCTTAAGTTACTGGGAGCTGAGGGTGAATTTTTATCAGCTGAAGCCGGTGCAGAAATTCTGGCGCTCGCTGAACAGCAAGTAGAAACTTACGTACCAGAAGAAAAAATTGGTACCTACTTTTTTAATCCATATTTAGAGTGGAGCCATATTCATCAGATTGCGGCCTTGCCGCTCGTAGACAAGGAAGAAATTTCGCGTCGTGATTTTAAAATTGTAATTGACGGCATAAATTCAATCGGCGCCAAAGCGATTCCGCACACCTTAGAAGTATTAGGAGTTAAACAACAGATAATTATTAATGATACGTTTGATGGCAATTTTTCTCACCAGCCGGAACCACTGGCAGAGAATCTGGGCGATATTATGGCTCGGGTTAAAGCCGAAAAGGCCGACCTTGGCATTGTGGTTGACCCCGATGTTGATCGTTTAGCTTTCATCGATGAAAACGGCGAAATGTTTGGCGAAGAATATACGCTGGTAGCAATAGCCGATTACATTTTAGAAAATTTTTCCGTTCTAGATAAATCTTATCCAGGAAAATATGATAAAGCGACTGTTTCTAATTTATCTTCATCACGTGCTTTACGCGACGTTAGTTTCAAGCATGGCGCGTCTTATGAAGCGGCCGCGGTTGGCGAGGTTAATGTAGTTAAGAAGATGAAAGATATTAAGGCGGTGATTGGCGGAGAGGGAAATGGTGGTGTGATTTATCCCGCCCTTCATTACGGTCGCGATGCTATGGTCGGCGCCGCTTTATTTTTAAGTGCCTTAGCTAAGTCGGGAAAAAAAGTTTCTCAAATGAGACGGGAGCTTCCGGAATATTTTATGGTTAAGGACAAATTAGAGCTTAAGCCCGGCACAGACATTAAGCCCTTACTGGAGCGAATAAAATCTACGTATGCGGGCGAGCAAATCACTGATATAGACGGAGTAAAGATAGATTGGGAAGATTCTTGGCTGCACCTGCGCGCTTCTAACACGGAACCGATAATCAGGATTTATTCTGAAGCCCGAACAAAAACCGAAGCTAGGGCAAAAGTGGAGGAAATTAAAGCTAATATTTTATCTTATATTAAATAAAAATTTATAGTTTCAATATATTTGCCCTAAAAACAAAAAAATGCTAAAATATAAGGGAAATCAGTTTTTTGATTTCCCTTTTATTTTTAGAAAGCATTAATATTCTTATGACGCAGATAATTATTCTCGCTGCCGGCAAAGGCACACGCATGGGCTCTCAGTTGCCAAAGGTTCTAGTGCCTTTAAATGGCAGACCAATGATTCATTATTTAATAGAATCAGTGATGGCAACAAAACCAGAATTAAAACCGATTGTCGTTGTTTCTCCGGATAATAAAGAAATTATCAGTCAGGCCTTATCTGCGTATGAATTGGAATATGCCATCCAAGAACAGCAACTGGGCACTGGTCATGCTGTCGCTTGCGCACGGGAGCTAGTTGATGCTAAGGCGGAAAATATTTTAGTGCTTTATGGTGATCACCCTTTTTTAAGAAGTGAATCTATCAGTGCATTTCTTAAACTTTCACCAGAAGCTTTAACTATTATGCCAACTATTTTGCCAGATTTTGAAGGTTGGCATCATAATTTTTATGGTTGGGGTAGAATCGTGCGCAACCAGACGGGTGAAGTTAGGGCTATTGTGGAATTAAAGGATGCGAACGAAGAAGAAAAGTTGATTACTGAGGTTAATCCTGGTTTTATGTGTTTTAATAAAAATTGGCTGTTCGCTAATATTGATAAACTTAGAGATGATAATAAGGCACATGAATTTTATTTAACTGATATGGTAAAAATAGCCTTTGAAAAAGATTTTTCGGTTAGCACAATCACCATTGAACCGCACGAAGCCATGGGCATCAATAGCCCAGAAGAATTAAGTATCGCCGAGAGTCTGGTGTAACGTTAGATTTATGAAGCAGGTTTTGGATTTACATATCCACTCCCCCTATTCCCGCGCCTGTTCGCCGCAGCTTACTTTAGTTAACTTAGAAAAGACTTGCCAAGAGAAGGGTGTCGATATTATTGCTACTGGCGACTTTACTTACCCGGCTTGGTTTAAGCGTCTAGAAAGTGAATTAGAAGAAACTTTTTCTGGGAGTGGTTTATATAAATTAAAATCAGCTAAAGACGACAGAATTAAATTTATTCTTTCTACGGAAGTCGCCTTGATTTATAAAGATGGTGATAAGGCGCGCCGCATTCATCTCGTTGTGCATGCGCCCAGTTTAGCAGCAGTAAGAGAGCTTAACCAGTTCTTAGGAAAAAAATATAATATCAAATCTGACGGCCGACCTATCTTGGGAATTAAAGCACCTGATTTTGTCCGCTTACTTTTAGACATAGACCCGTACTTTCTCGTCTATCCTGCCCATATTTGGACACCCTGGTTTGCAGTTTTTGGATCAAAATCCGGATTTAATACCTTAGAAGAATGTTTTCACGAAGAGACCCCTAACATTTACGCCTTTGAAACCGGCTTATCTAGTGACCCAGCCATGAATTGGCGTTTATCCGCCCTTGATAATCTAACTCTGTTATCTAGTTCAGATGCTCATAGCCCGGCTAATATCGGACGAGAGGCAACGGTCATGGAATTAGAGGAGCCAATTAGCTATCACCAGATTTACGACATCATTAAATCAAGGCGTTGCGGCGGACCATCTGGCCTACTCCATACTCTAGAGTTTTATCCAGAAGAAGGAATGTATCATTTAGACGGACATCGCGATTGCGGCTTTAGTTGCTTGCCTGCAGAAAGTGCTCGCTTAAATAATATTTGCCCGGTTTGTCAGAAGTCACTGGTTATTGGTGTTTTAAATAGAGTAGCAGAGTTAGCCGATCGCCCCGATGGATTTGTGCCCGAGAAAGCCGTTCCTTTTAAAAAGCTGATAGAATTGGATAAAATAATTGCTGAGGCAATGGGTGTTAAGAGTCGAACATCCTTGAAGGTGAGAAAAGAATATGAGCGGTTATTAACCGTTGGTGGCAACGAGCTAAATATCCTAATAGATTTAGATTTAGATAAGTTGGTTACTGATTTTGATGCGCGTATTATTTCCGGTATTAAACAAGCCAGAGCAAGTGAATTATTTATTGAACCCGGATTCGACGGTCAGTATGGTCGTATCAGTATTTTTTCCGCCTCTGATAATTCTGAATTATCAAGTCAGATAAAAATTACTCTATGAAAAAAAATAGTTTATGGCACTCCGCCGGTATGCTTGTGACCATAGTCGCCTTTCTGGTGCTGGCGGTTATAGCGGCAGTCGATTATAGTGGCAACGAGGATGGCTCTAATCGCGCCAGAGAAGGATTTATATATCAATCAGGTGCTCTGGCTCTAAGAACTGGAGAAAAGATCTTTGCCGGCCTTGCTAGTCCCAGATTAAAGAAAGAAGAGGTCTCAGTAATAGAAGAAGAATATGTAGAAAAAGGTTTATCTCGCTTCGTTAAATTAGAAAAACAGGATAGAGCTTGGTCACTCATTTTACAGAATTCTCGTGGCGTTATTTGGCAAAAAGATTGGCCACGGCTATTTAGAAAGTAAATGACGGTAGATTACTTTAATTTCATTATATTTTTAAGATAATATCAGCCGCCAAGCTTTATAATGATAGTAGGCGGAGAAAAAATTAATTAATTAAGTATTAAATAATTTTATGGCTAAAGAAAAAGTTAAGAAGGTCGCGGAAGATAATTCCGCTGATACTGATGTAAAGCATGACGTTAAACATGACGCCGCCGAAAGCGCCATTCAGCAGATTAGAAGCAAGTTCGGTGAAGGCGCCATTATGAAATTTGGTGATGCTCGCAAGACCAATGTCGACGCGATTTCTACAGGTTGTCTTTCTCTCGATATCGCCTTTGGTATCGGTGGCGTTCCTCGTGGACGCATTATTGAGATTTACGGACCAGAATCCTCTGGTAAAACTACTTTGGCACAACATATCGTTGCTGAAGTGCAAAAGATAGGTGGCATTGCTGCCTTCGTTGATGCTGAACACGCACTTGATCCTGACTATGCCGCTAAAATCGGTGTTAACATTAAAGAAATGTTGTTATCACAACCAGATAGCGGCGAACAGGCCCTAGAAATTGTCGAAACTTTGGTGCGCTCTAACGCCGTTGATGTTATTGTTGTTGATAGCGTGGCCGCTTTAGTGCCACAAAAGGAAATTGAAGGCGAGATGGGCGACCAGCACATGGGTCTACAGGCAAGATTAATGAGTCAGGCTTTACGCAAGCTAACCGCGGCAATTGCTAAGACTAAAACTGTGGTTATTTTCATCAATCAGATTAGAAATAAAATTGGCGTCTTCTTCGGTAGCCCAGAAACTACTACTGGCGGTAATGCTTTGAAATTTTATTGCTCTGTTCGTGTGGAAGTGCGCCGGGCCGCTCAGATTAAACAAGGAGAAAAAATTATTGGCAATCGCGTGAAGGTCAAAATCGTCAAAAATAAAGTAGCCGCCCCTTTCCGTACTTGTGAATTTGATATTATGTATAATGAAGGTATTTCTGTAGCCGGAGATTTAGTAGATTTAGGTGTAGAATACGGCACGATTAAGAAAAATGGAAACTCTTATACTTTTAACGAAGTGAAATTAGGAGTCGGCCGTGAGACTGCTAAGAAAATGATTAAAGATGATAAAAAATTATTAGCAGAAATCAGAAAAGCGATAATTGCCGAGATTAAGAGCAAGGAAGTTGAAGAAAAAGCCGCTTAAGTTTGAAAATGCTTGACGGTAAAATCATCTTCCGCTATACTAAATTTTATCAAAGCTTTAATTATGAATAATCTGCACCGCAACTCCTATATGACTGCTTATTTCTGGTTCTTTAAACGGACCGGTTTTGAGCGTGCAGATAATATTTAGAAGCTGATAAATTAAGCAATAGATATAAGCACTATAAAACCGGACCGATAAAAAAGGTCCGGTTTTTGTTTGTATTAAAAAATGTTCTTTATTAAAAAGCGAATTTAAAAAGTTCATTACAATTTAATATTAACCAATAAAAAAAGAAAAATGAAAACTTTACTGATTAATGAGCGGCCGTTTAATATTTCGGCTCAAGAAGAGGTGGTATCTAGCGTCAATCTAGACAAGGTTAATTATTTTTTTATCGAATGGTTGACTTTACCTCACCAGGAACAAACCTGGGTTAAAAAGCAATTTGGTTTGCAGTCAATTGCTGTGTCTGTTGATTTCTATGCGCGCGATGAAAATTTTATTCTTAGTGCGATTAATCCTAATCCACGCGGTCTAGGTGTTGCCGCTGCTTTGCAGCCAAAAGTTAGTCGTTTGATGCAAGAAAAAATGCGCTCCTGGCCCAGTATTTATGTCACGGCTGAGAGTTTGAGCGATATTGCTGACGACTTTATACTGCTTCATTGGTCACCAAAAGAAAAAATTCTTAAAAGTGATGGTTTGATTTGGCCACGACTAAAAGCAAATGATCCTGACAGGGAACAATTATCAGGAAGGTCAGTTTGCCCCCTGCTTTTAGAGGGAGATAATAGCTACGGTGAATCTTTGGGTCTTTGGCGGCCAGTATCTTATGAAGATTTACGCGCCTTTGACTGGGAAAACGGTTTTTGTCTTATTGGCAAAAATAGTCGTCGACAGAACTTTGAGATTTGGCATCCTGAGCGTCGTGAACTGAGTCGAAATCATATTGGCGGCCCTTCAACTAAGTCGCGAATTGAACGCATTTTACAGCAAGAAGGTGAAATGTATTATCGTTATTGGCTGGATGAGATGGGTGGAGTTAGTTTTCTCCCGACCCTATTTCGCATCTTTTTCTTGTATGATTGCCGCTCTGGTAAATATCAAATGAGTGGTGGCATCTGGATTAGGCGCCGCAATCTGCGCTTAAGAGAAGCAGCTGATGCGATGATTGGACCTTTGTTGGTTACAGTGTGAAAATAAAGACTATCCCTTTTCGGATAGTCTTTTAATTTTACCTTGCAAGAAAAATAATTTTTTTAGCGCCTTATTTGTTCGCTAGTAACTTATCAATAACTTCATTGATAGTAGCGTTTACGGTAACGATATCCGGACTACCATCAATATCGATGACACGATTTTGCTGCTCATAATATTTAAGTAGGGCGTCAGTCTCTTGGTGATAAATACGGAACCTTTCTTTGATAGCAGGAAGATTGTCATCTGTTCGCCCCGAATGCTGTCCGCGCAAGAGAATGCGTTCAGTAGCTTCATTCTCCTCAAGGCAGAGATTTATGACCGTGGCCGGAGATACTTCTTTTTTAGAAAATAACTTATCTAAAGATTTCGCTTGGTCCAGAGTACGAGGATAACCGTCAAAAATTGTTCCTGGAGTAGATAGTTGAACATCGGCTATCTTTTCCACCATCTCTATTATTAAATCGTCAGGCACAAGCTGGCCGGCCTTAAGATATGAAGACAGTTTTTCCTTTAAAGGTCCGCCAGCTGCTTCTTGGCGTAGAATTTCACCGCTAGAAAGATGATGAATTTGATGTTTTTCCGCTATCAGTTTAGCCTGAGTTCCTTTGCCGGCACCAGGGGGTCCGAAGATAATGAGATTGATCATAATGTACTGGCGCTAACCGGAGCAAGTCGCTTTTTAGAAAAGCAAAAACTAGCATTCGCCGGGCGCGACCTTGTTATAAAATTATATTTTTTCCAAATTTAAAACAGGCTGTTACGCCTGCTAACCGGTGCGCCCAGTAGGATTCGAACCTACGACCGTTTGCTTAAGAGGCAACTGCTCTACCAACTGAGCTATGAGCGCTTAATGACGGGAAAGCCGACATTTATATTTTATTCATTTAACAGATATTGTCAAACGCATGTGGCGGGGGAGGGGCTCGAACCCTCGACCTCGGCGTTATGAGTGCCGCGCTCTAACCAGCTGAGCTACCCAGCCTAATATTTTTCTTGATAATTCGTGCGCCCGGCAGGATTCGAACCCACAACCCCTTGGTCCGAAGCCAAGTGCTCTATCCAATTGAGCTACGGGCGCTCACAATAAACCCTTAGTAAGGATAGCTGATTCCTTGCTGGGCGCTGTTTTATCTTTTTCCTTTCAGGGCCTGCTTCAGGTGGTAACCAGTCTTGAACTTGGCGACCTTAACTTCCGGAATCGTAATCCTTTCATTTGGCTTTTGCGGATTAACGCCACCGCGAGCATAACGGACGCGGGATAGGAAAGTTCCAAATCCAGCGATAGTTACTTCGCGGTTGTTCTTTAACTCGTCGATGATGGTGTCGGTTAAGACATCAATCATCTTTTCCGCCTGTTTTTTGTTCAGGCCCTCCACCTCGCGGTGAAGTTTGTCGATGAGTTGTGCTTTGTTCATATGA
>CAYGLM010000033.1:0-8917 GCA_964350915.1 uncultured Gammaproteobacteria bacterium
ATAATAAAAAGCCCCTGGAACGATTTCTTGTTCCAGGGGTAGATTTTAGGCTATTATTAGACTAACAAAGCTTTTTATTAAATTACTTTGAACGTCCAGTAATTACCTTCCTTTTTCATTTCACGAATGAGTGGCGCTTTCATCGTTACTTGTGTAACCTGTGCCTTCGTGATTGAAGAT
Organism: uncultured Gammaproteobacteria bacterium; assembly: GCA_964350915.1. Classification (GTDB taxonomy): domain Bacteria; phylum Patescibacteriota; class Patescibacteriia; order Patescibacteriales; family UBA12465; genus UBA12465. Next base: position 181 of record CAYGLM010000033.1, read on the forward strand.
AGGAGAGCGTCGGAGACGAAAAATATGCCGTCGTCGGTGACTCCATAGTCACCTTCCATCCATTCGCTCTGCTCAACGACCCAATTGGTGCCATCACCGGTTGGGTTTTTCGCAATGCGTGGAAAACTTGCGCCGAGGTCCATGGCTAGCTGGGGGAAATGCCAGCCGCCGTTGTTATTAACCATGACGCAAAACGGAATTATTCCGTTTTGCCTCAGCCCATCAAGATTGGCCTTACCAACCGTACCAGCCGGTCTAACGGCTGTACTTGGTGGCGTAGGCGCGCTTTGAGTGGTAGAGGCCGGAGGTGGCGGAGGAGGTGTAACAACTCTAGGAGTTGTAGCAGTCCTGGGCGCTGTCGTGGTCCGCGCTGTTGTAGTAGCCTTTTTTGGAATCTGAGATTCCAAGCAGGCTTCGTAACGAGCCTGCAGATCAGCCAGGCGTTCATTCAAACGACTAATCTCTGCCTGCTGCTGAGCAATCAGCACTGCTTCAGCACAGGGGTCAGCACCGGTAGCTTGATAAGTCTGACTTTGAGTCAGCTTTTGGCGGCCACCGCTAGTGGCAAAGTACATTACTATCAAAATAGCCAGTACTATTCCGCCGATGGTAAGTAAAAGATTTCGATTCATTTTTTCAATTATTTTTTTAAGTTCAACAATAAATTACTTTTACCAACCCTTTTTAATATTAAAGGGCATGAAATTCAAGCCAACTACGAACTGTCGGCTGTTGAGATGAGGCTCATAGTTTCCTATTTGCCACTTGTAGAGTGCGTACACGGACAGGAAATCATCCCAACCGCGCATTTTGAGGGCGAATTCTGGTCCGATGGCGAGCCAATTGCTCTTATCACCTTTGTAGTGATAATATCCGGTCCAAATTTTAGTCTCTAACAATAGGTCCATGCGACCTGATTGCGTTAGACTCTGCTTCAGTTCAGCACTATAAGCCGCTTTGTTCCAAAGAGCTGATTGTCTAATGAAGCTGTTGTTCCAGTAAGCATTGCGCTCTGAACGCAAAGGTTCTTGGAAAGTTAGTCGCAGCTGTGTGCGCGGAAAAATATTTTCCCGCCAACCAAAGCTTTTTAGGAGATTGATATTCAATTCCCCGGTAAGCATCAAATCTTTCTGCTGCATATTAAACCTTCCCAGCTGGCCGTTATCTTGAATAAATAAACCTTCCCCTAAATCTTGAGAACGCTTAATCATTAGGTTGGCCCCGAAATATCCAGAATGGCTACGAGTTAGCGTTTCGGCATATTTACCGAAAGCAAGTCCGAAACCAAAATCTGTACTTGAACCCTTATATTGGTTCACAGAATCTTGACTTACAAAGCCAACTTGAGATGCCAAGGCGGCAAATCCCAGATTAAAACCACTTGCAGTCTTGATGGGCATGTACTCGACATACATACCATACCAGTGACCACGGTTGTGGCCATTTTGTTGGGCGGCATATCCGCCCGTAAACAGAGAAACGTTAACGTTATCTCTGAATTGGGCCAAGCTCGGTAATACCAAACTCAAAGCCAATACCAATAACAACAATGCCTTTTTCATCTTATCTATATATTTTGTTAATGTTCTAGTGAATAATTAAATTTGCTAAATTAGCCAATATGGCTAGATTAGCAAAAAAAGATTATCGAATTATTATACATTATTTTCAAATTTATGTCAAGGATATGAAAAGTTTACTTACCCACAAGGCATATTTTGTCCCAGCAAATCAACTATATTACCTCTTTAGCTGAAAAATAAAAAACCCTTAGGTTTTAAGAACCCAAGGGCTTTTGGCGCGACCAGCGTCTTGTCTATCTTTTGTAGACATAAGCGGGTTCACCATTTACGCTCGAAAGCGTCATTGCGGCAGGCTGCCAACCGGTAGCATCCGATTTCAGCTCGATGAAACTTTGCATTCCACAATCGCGAGCAAATGCTTCTTTGATAAAAATCGTGCCATCAGGCATTATGCCATAATTCTCGGAACCAGTACTATTGGGTAGCATAGCCCAGTTATAGCCACTAATTCCGTTTGAATAGGCTTTCTCCGGCATCCGGCCGATAATCAGGTGCGGAATATGTCCACCCTCGTTTCCGTCCAAACGGAAACAATATTCAATTGTATTGGCAGGTGGTGCTTCAGCACGGACACCAGGCGCCTGATACATCATTTCCGGAGCTGCCTGAATAGCAACATTCTGCGTTCTGTTTGATCGGGTAACAAACAGTATACCCATTACCACTAGGCCTACGGCCAATAATAACACTAGCCAATTCTGGCGGACAAAAACTACTAAATTTGTCATAATAACGAGCCCTCCTTGCGCCCGGTTTTTTGTTAATTGTTAAAGAAATTATTTAATTAAATATATAAAATAATATATTTCTGTTTTATAATTTTTATCAAGCACTTTTCCAGCTTCAATAATAAATTATCTACTCAGAATATTGCGGATATTGCCGCTCAATTTTTCATTCTTCTGTGTTTCTATCTTATTCTCAGTTTTTTCTGCTAATATTTTTTCTGCTTCTGCCTCTCTGCGCACCATCTCTTCCCTTTCCATTCTTTCTAATAAATCAAAACTCAGTTTATCAACCGGGCGCCCAGCACCTTTATTTACAATAAATTTTTTCGAAGAAGATGTTTTTTTGCCGAAAAGATAAATATCATATTTTTCTTCAGGAAAAACGTAAATATAAATTAGGGCAAAAACGAACGAGCCAAACAAGGCGGTGAAGCCATTAACAGGTAAATTAGGTTTAACTGGATAATTAGAAGCTAACGGTTGATCAATAATGCTGATTTTAACGTTTTGTCCGCCTTGATAATCTTGATTCTTATTAATTAAAATATCATTCACTGCCAAAGAAATCTTTCTGGCCTCGCTAACTTGAGGATGATAAATATTCACCTCAATAATACCAGTATCTCCCTGTGTTCTAGTCTGTACAGTTTTGCGCCATTTCTTTATTTGCTGACTATAATCACCAGTAAAATAATTTCTATCCACATTATACTTAGAAGCGCGCACTTGATCATAAAAAGAACTAGAATAAGCGACTTCCGCAAACAAATTACCTAAATACTCATTAGAGCGTGATAAAGAATAAGCATCGGTATTGGATGTATTTTGCACAACTAAAAGACGTGATTTAACGCCGTATTTTAAAGGAGAAAGCAAAGAAGCGGTCAGTACTAACACGACTAAAACAAGCATGATAGTAAAAATAGTCTGTCCTTTTTTTCTGATTAATTTGATAAATTCTTGAAACTCCATATTTTTAATTACTTTCTAATTGACAATAATAAAAATTAATATTCTCAACATTGTACTACAATTAATTTTATTTGTCAATAGTAGGGTGAGTGACTCATTTTGTGGGCTATTTTAAATACAAAAAAATACTGTCATTGCTGTGGAAAAAATGGTTGACAAATTTAAAAATAAGAGGTATATTAAAATGATATTTATGTGCAGATTTAGCTGCACTCCATTTAATAATTAATAAATTTATCTAAAATTAAAGAAAAATATGAGAAAGTGGATAATCTCAGCGGTTATCCTGGTTTCAATCGCTTCCCTATTTCTGATTGTTACTCCAGGTAAAAGTCGCTTAAAATCTTATTATTCTGGTGACGCTACCTCCTATCAAGGCAAGGTATATATTGCCACGGCTAATACTGGTAGTTTAGAAATTTTCCGTCTTGATGGCGATAAACTGGAGTTAATCTCCAAAGTTAAGCCATATGACGCTCGCTTCAATAGATATAACGATTTCTTCGATGCGAAGTTGTCTTTGGAAAATAACCGCTTATACGTCTACGCGGTGAGTCACTATACTATTTATAAATACCAAATTTCTGGAACAACCCTGGTTCTCGATAAGCAAACCACTAATAGTTATTGGGAATGGTACAACCGAATTGATAAGTTTGGCGGCGAGATGGTGACTGTCAGTGCCAAAGGCGTTAAAATTCTAAATTCTGACTTAAACGTTGTTGTTGCTCATGATTTTAAAAATGAAGCTGCGCCTTATAATTTAAGTGGCGACAATGCTCGTTTTTTTCTAAGCATGAATGAAGGTGAAAGTCGTGTAGAAGTTTATGATCGTGAATCTCGTTCCTTGCTACGCACTATTCCTCTAAATTTTAAATTTGATAAAGGTAATCGCCGTGCTTATCAGGATGCCGCTGGCTATATATATGTAGTTGATGATTATTATGCCAAAAAATTTGATCTTTCCGGTAAATTATTAGGCAGTTTTCGTCATCTTGATTATCAAGGCTTCGACATTCAAGCTAGTGGCCACACTAACTACGTCTATTTTTCTAACGGCGTCGGTGTTGTTAAGCTAGACAAAGAAATGAAATTAATCGATTATGCTTGGACTGGAAATCTTGGCGGTTACGCCGGTTGGGCCATGGGCTTGAAGGTTGTTCATAATAATGGCGACAAGATTGTCGTATTTAATAATACTAATATTTTAGTTTTAGACGATAAGCTTGATAAAATTGCTTCCATTTCCTCAACTGAGGAAGCAGATGAGTATCCGGTCGAGAATCTTTACTTGCGCTTAGATAAGCCGCAAGCGGCTGCTAATTCAAGCCTTTCTCTCACTGGAGGTGGTTTCTTACCTCAAGAACAGCTAAATATTAGCTTTGACGGCAAGCAACAAGTAATTGCCTACTCTGACAACAACGGTCGCTTCTCTGCTATCGTTAAAGTTCCAGAAACCATGCCAGGCGCTTATGATATTAAAGTTGAAGGCGCTAAGTCGAAACTCCATTACAGCATATCTTTTCAAGTTCAATAATTTGGGCGCTCGCTGGATAAAACCTCTGATAATTTGAATAGTAAATATTATCTATATAAAAAAACATCTCTAACTCAGAGATGTTTTTTTGTTGTTATTATTACTTTTTCAATACTTCTTGATAAGTTTCAATCACTCCTGCTAAATTAGCGGCGGGAGAAAATTGAGCCACACTTTCTCTGCACGCACTTGCCATTGCCTCTAAGTCAGTCCTCTGCGCGTTTTTTAAACAAGCAGCACATTCCTCAACATCACCAGGAGTAAACAACCAACCATTTTTACCTGGCTCAATTATTTCTGGTAGTCCGCCTATTCTAGAAGCAATCACCGGTTTACCTAAACTGAGAGCCTCTAATAAGCTCAAGGGCATGTTTTCGTACCAAATTGAAGGAATAACCACCGCTTTAGCACCAGCAATTAAATAAGCAAGATTGGCCCCGCTTTTAAATCCTAAAAATTGTGCTTCCGCTCTTTGCTCTTTTGCTAAATAACGAAGAGTTTCCTCTTCTTCCCCGCTACCAGCTAGTTTTAAACGGCTACCAGAAATAGTAATTGCTTTAATTAAAACGGATAAACCTTTTTCTGGTGACAAGCGACCAAAGTAGAGAAAGTAATCCTCTGTCTTACTAGCAGCAATATTTTTTGGAAGGTTGGAATTAGGTTGCAAACCGATATCCGCGTGCAAAGAATTAACTTTCGCCATCTCTTTAGCGAGCGTGCTAGAAAAAGGATTGATAACTACCTTAATCTTTTCTTCAGGCCAACCAAACTCTACCAACTTATTTTTCATAAAAGCGCTTGGAGCAATAAATGCGTTGATACTTTTGGCATAAATTTTTAACCAGCGGTGATGAACAGTCATCTCTAAAGCTGCCAACCAGCTTTTAGTATATGAGTTTTTGAAACAGCGCTTCCTCGCGCATCGAAAATATTTATCTGGCTTACAGTCCTCACAAATTTGACCATGAGCAAACAACTGATAATTGGGGCAGATTAACTTATAGTCGTGCAAGTGCATGACTACCGGAATTCCGGCTTTTCGCGCTACATCAAGAATAGAAGGTGAAAGCTGATGATAAATATTATGAATATGAATAATATCAGGTTTAAAATCTTTCAAGAGCTTTTTAAACTTGTTTTTTGTTTCCAAACTATAAATTATTCGGCCAGGAGCCTTGATTTTATCAGCTAGACCCCCCTCATTGAAGCTTATCCGGGAAACAAAATATTTTTTATAATCACTAGGCAGGTTTTTCGGATGCAGCATGGAAAAATAAGCAAGCTGATATCCGGCCCGCTCTAAAGCCGCGCCCAGTTCAAGATAATACTTGTCGGCACCGCCACGATGATAATGAAATTTATTTACTTGCAATATTTTCATATTATTTATTGACTATTTCCCGCGCATCTTTTCCTCTAAGTCTGGAATAATAAGCAAACGCTCGTACCAATCGCTATAACTGCTTGTCATTACTTCTAAAGAAAACTTATCTTCAATGGTTTTTCTGGCTATTGCAGTCTTGTTGTTAATTTCAGAACTGGAAAAATTATTAATTACATAATCTATTTTTTCAGCCAAGGCAGTGGCGTCGTCAACCGGAAATAAGAAGCCATTTTCTTGATTAATAATCTCCTGAAGACCATCAACAGCGCTAGCGATAATTGGCTTTTTAAGAGCGGCTGCCTCTAAAGCAACTAAGCCTAGTCCTTCCCAAAGAGAAGGAACAACAACAATATCCAAACTGTTTATAAAGCTAACAGGCTCAGCTAAGCCAACGAGCTTTACCCGACTATCTAGACGCAAGTTGGTAATTAAATTTTTTAAATCCGCTTCCAATTCACCGGTGCCAGCTATTTTTACTTGATAATTTTTATTTTGTGTTTGACTGATAGCCTTAATTAAAACACTAAAACCTTTTTGTTCATTTAATCTACCCAAAGAACCGATAACTAATTCACGCTCAATATTTTTAACATCATTTCTCGAATTAGCCCCTGTTACCTTAAAAGTTTTTAAATCAACGCCGTTATACACGACTTCTAACTTTTCTCGTGGCAACTGATAGCGCTTCATGGCGTCGGCTTTTACCGCTTGAGAAACAGCAAAAATCTTAGTTGCAAAGCGGGCGGTTTGCTTTTTTAACCAAGCCGCACTAGAACGTTCACGTAAATTAAGATTGTGCTCGGTCGAGACAATAATTCTAACTCCAGCCAATCGTCCGGCTAAACGACCGTAGATATCTCCACCTAAATGCGTATGTACTATATCAGGACGCAAACGTTTTGCCGCCTGAAAAAGCTGCCAAAAATTCCAAACATCAATTAAGCAGCGTTTTTTTAAGGCGATTACTTTTACTCCCCGTGCTTCTAATTCCTGTTTCCAGTCAGCCCCGCTACCATTATCCTTGAATAAAATAAGGCTAACTGAAAACTTTTCTTTATCAAGACTCAGTAAAAGATCGCGTGCTACTCTTTCTGCACCCGCCCGAACCAAGCTCGGTAAAATATGGACTACTTTAATTTTTTCGGACATATTTTTTTGCCATGGCTTTAGCATATTGCTCTTCAGAAAACTTAAAAGCCACTAAGAAAAGTAAAATTGGAAACCAGACCTTGCCTTTATAATAAGAGGTATTAAAAAATTGGAAAAAAATTCCCCCGAGAGCAGCTAAAGCAAAGGGCAGAATCCATTTAACACGCGGATAAAATTTACGAATAGCTTGGACGCTCAGGCGAACAATATAAAATAACAAGAATAACCAAGCCGCTAAACCAAATAGCCCGTTTTCTACAAGCAATTTTTGCACAATGCCATGAGAATCAACTGGCGGTCCGTATTTAGCGGTAAAACGAATATTTTTTTCCACTAGATTAACAAATTCGCCACTTCCTTGGCCGAAGAGCGGTTTTTCTTCAAAAGCTTCTAACGAAATTTCCGTAAGTAGGATTCGGTTTTCTGTAGAGCTAATATTCTTTTCTTGTAAAGCGCTCATTTTCCACAGTAAAGGAGAAATTAGAACGGTAATTAAAAGGGCAACCAGTCCTACCGCCATCTTTTCTTTCGGATTATGCTTCAGGCGATAATAAACGTAAACAGAAGATTGCAGAAAGAGCGTAATCCAGCCGGTGCGCGAAAAGGTTAGTACAATAGCTAAGGCGGTTATTAAGAAAAGAATATCAGCTGCTCGCTTCCAGCGCTTATCTTTAACCATTTCTTTAATAACTAAAACAAAGAAGGCGCCAATATTTAAAAATTCTGCAATTAAATTATGATTTTCGCCGAAAGGATAATTATTAAAAATGGAAATTGATTTTAAACGGAAAAAACTACTAGTCCAGTCCTGACCGTAAAGAGAAAAATAGCCGGAAGCTAAGACAGCCATAGCGCTTAGAAAAACAACAATAACAACGCGCTTAAGTGTCTCCTTGTCCTTAATTGTATTAGCGGGAGCGAAAATATAGGCGAAGTATAAGAAGAAAGGCCAGCGTAAGAAATAATACAGGCTGGCGGCTGGATTAGTGCTTACTAAGACCGAAATTAAATTGGCAATAAAAAAAAGGGCAAAAGGGAAAAACAATGGCCAAGAGAGGTTTATTTTTTCTTGCGGACGGAAAAGAGCAGTAAAAGCGAGATTGGCTAGAAATCCTAATAAAGACAGAAGTGCAACTAAATCAGCGGCTGGTATGATTAGTCCGTAAACATAAAAGTCCCGACCGATTAAAGGCAGGCTAGCAGCGGTCAAATAAACACCTATTTTTGGTTTAAAGGCGACAATCAAAAATATCGTAATCGCCCCTATTAAAACTAATAGACTCATATATATTTAAATGATAGCTTAAAAAATAAAATAAAAAAAGGCCGGAACTCTGTCTTCCGGCCTTCAACTTTCTATGAAAAAATTTACACTGTTGCGGGC
>CAYGLM010000034.1:0-8722 GCA_964350915.1 uncultured Gammaproteobacteria bacterium
CCAATTTGACCCGGACGTAATTCGCCAGTAGACGTATAGCCCGGGCGAAAAATACCACAATCAATAACTTCACTTTCTTCTTGAGCAGAAACCAGTCTAATCTTATCTCCTTTCTTAACTACACCATTAAATACACGAATATAAGCAACAACGCCGCGATAAGTATCGTATTTCGAGTCAAAAATTAAAGAACGAGAAGCTGCTTGACCGTCCGGACGCTCTGGTTCTTGCGGTGGTTGACTGCGCTTTATTACTTCTTCTAATACTTCAGCAACACCAACACCAGTCTTACCAGATGTGCAAATAATTTCATCTTCCTGACAGCCGATTAACTTAACAATTTCTCTTTTCACTTTAGGAATATCAGCGGCTGGTAAATCTATTTTGTTTATTACCGGAATAATAGTCAGGTCTTGCTCCAAAGCTAAATATAAATTAGCCAGAGTCTGGGCCTGAATCCCCTGCGTAGAATCAACTAAGAGTAGAGCGGTCTCAACGGCCGCAAGAGAGCGGGAAACTTCATAGGAAAAATCAACGTGTCCTGGGGTGTCGATTAAATTTAAATTATAGCCTTTATACTCCATGCTGACTGGCGTCAACTTAATAGTAATTCCTCTTTCCCTTTCAATATCCATACCGTCTAAAAGCTGCTCTTTCATTTTACGCTTTTCAACAGTGCCGGTTATTTCTAACATGCGGTCAGCTAAAGTCGACTTGCCATGATCAATATGGGCAATGATGGAAAAATTTCTGATTTTCTTAATTTCTGATGACATAATTTATAAAGATTAAACTCCCCTGGCTTCTCCCTGATCGCCAATTTTTACTTTCTTGAAAGGCCAGCGTCTCTTTAAAGAAGCGACGAAGCCGAAAAATTCTTCACTTCCCAAAAGATAACAGAACAAGGCATAAACCAATGTTCCTGCACCAAAAGACGCGGCTAACTGGATAAAAACACCACTAAACTTAGTCATATCAATATATGGCCAAACAACTACTTTCATAATTTGAGCGGCCAAGCCAGCAGCAATGGCTCCAACTAGGAACTTCAGCGAAGAAGTGGCAATGCCGCGGAAATCCAAGGCTCCTACTTTAACATAAAGCCAGGTCCAAAGCAAGATTAGATTGACAATGCTGGCAATAGAAAATGCGAGCGCCAAACCTGCCACGCCCATCAAGCGACTCAAGTAAAAAGATAAAATAATATTAATAGCAATTGAGATTAAGCCGAAATAAAAAGGGGTGTGCGAATTATGGCGGGCGTAGAAAACTCTAGTCAAAAGCGGAATCGTGGCTTGCGCAAACAAGCTTAATGCGAACAAACCAAGTGCATCCATGGTCATGAAGGTTGAGCGCCAATCAAAATTTCCCGTACCTAAAACAACGCGGACAATTTGAGCGCGCAAAGCAATAATCAAAACAGTAGCAGGAATGATGAAGAAAAGTATCTGTCTAATAGAACTGGAAAAGTGCTCGGTGAGTTTACGTTTATCGCCAGCACTTTCTGCTAGCGCTGGAAAGGCGGCAATAGCAAAAGAAATACCAAAAACACCAACAGGAAAAGCTTGTAGGTTGTTTGCGAAATTAAAAGCCGTCAAAGAACCGCTAGGCAGGGTCGAGGCAATGATTGTTACAACTACCAAGTTTATTTGCGAAATCGCTAAACTCATGGTCCTTGGAACCATCATGCGTCCGATTTTTCTAACCTTCTCGTCACGCCAAGACAAAAACAAAGAATAACGAAAGCCAAGCTGATAAGTTGAAGGTACTTGAACTAGAAAATGAAGCGCCGCCCCCAAAACCACGCCCCAAGCCAAACCACTTATGCCCCATAGATCGACAAAATAAATCGCACCAACAATAATACCGATATTATAAAAAATTGGTGCCAAGGAATATATTAAGAAGCGCTTGAAAGATTGTAATATTCCCCCTAAGATTCCCGACAGTCCTAAGAAAATTGGGGACAAGAACATTATTCTAGTCAAAGAAGCAGTAGTTGCCTGATCAACCGGAGAAAAACCGGGAGTTATTAATCTAGTTAGCGGACCAGCGAAAACAATGCCAATAACCGACAATACTGCTAAGCCCAAGAGTAAAAAATTTAAAACATTACTAGCTAAACGCCAAGCGACCTGATTAGATTGATATGAACTTCCCTGCTTATCCTTGATAAGCGAAGTAAAAATAGGAATAAAGCCGGCAGAAAGAGCCCCTAAAACTACTAAATTAAAAATTAAATCCGGAATTCGAAAAGCGGAATAATAAATGTCTAATTCTGCGCCGGCACCGAAACGACCCGCTAATATGCGGTCGCGAACTACCCCTAAAAGACGAGAGAAAAGAGATGACAAGGCCACCAGACCGGCTGCTACGGTGATATTACTGATAGATTGGTTAAAAATTCTCTTAAACATATAACTATCTTAACCGGTTTTGCAAAATATGCAAATACTCGAGATTACGCTGAGCCAGATAATAACTAGCGGAATTCATAAGTTCCATTTCCTCTAAAAATAGCTCTTTTGCCTCTTCATAGTCTCCTCTGTCCCGATAAATAACGCCGATATTATTTTTAGCCATCGGCTCTCTGGGATTAAGTTCTAAGGCGCGACGATAGGCAGCCTCGGCTTCTTCTAAACGATTTTCAAAATATAGCATTGCTCCTAAATTTCGATTTGCTAGGGGAGAGTTGGGCGACTTAGCGACCGCAAAGCTCCAAAAAGAAACTGGGTTTTTAAAATTAGGCAAATGAAGAGCTGATAAAACAGTAAATACTAATATGATCAGAACGGCCGCAATTGTGATTGGTCCAGTGGCTAAATTTCTTAATTTCAATGAAGCCGCTGACGATTTTTTTGATTCTGACTTTGTGGCTGGTAATTTCAAGTCCTTAAAAACAAAGATTAAACCGATAAAAGGCAGATATAGGCGATGCTCTAATAATAAAAGATAGTAAAATTCTGCTGGATTAGGATTAACAAAAGACGGTAGCATAAAAAGGATAAACCATAATAAGCCAAAAGCTAACCACCCCTTCTCCAATCGGCCAGAAATAGCCAGTAAAGAAATTAAGGCGACACCGACTAAGCCATAAACTATTGTTGTGTCTCGCAAGACTGGCATGATTGCCAGATTGAAAGGCAGAAAAAACTTTCCCAAACCAATAATCAAGGCTGGCGAATTTTCTAACACAGAAGAAATTAAAACCGAGATACTCCCCAGTTCGCCGTCGATTGCTAAACTACGCATCAATCCCCACAAAAAAACTACTGCTACGCCACCAAAAATAAGTAAGCCATTTTCATAGCGAGATAATTTTTGCGGTGCTAATAATAAATAATAGAAAATCATCAGAAAAGGCAGAATTATGGCCGCCTCCTTAGTAAAAATAGCTAATAAAAAAAATGACAAACAAGCTACATAAGAAGTGGTTTTATGATTTTCTAAGAATTTTAAGAAAAATAAAAATGAAGCCAGAGAAAAAACTGCTAACAAAGTATCATTACGACCAGGAATCCAGGCGACTGCCTGTACTAAGGCCGGATGAACTAGAAAAAAAACTGCTAGCCAAAAGGAGCGCTTAGACGAGACCTTTAATTGTCTTAAAACAGCAAATATTAAAGAGGCAACAAGAATATGCAAGCCGACATTGGTTAAATGATAAAGCCAAGGCAGGCTGCCGGCAAACTGCGCCTCAAGCATCAAAGAAGCATTCAAAAGCGGACGATAATAAAAATTTGAATTGGAAAAAAAGACGTCTTCCGTAAAAACACGTCCTAGATTAGAAAAGTCGCTGATTATCTCTTGATTAGCAACAATCAAATCGTGGTCATCAAGGTAAGAAAAATCAAAAAAAGCTGTCCAAGAATATAGGAGCAGGCCGATGAGGATGATAAAAAGATATGGTCTTACTTTACTGGCCATAATTCTAAGATATTATTTGCCGTTACTATTTTACCGTTACTATTTAACAGTTACTATTTTGCCGTTACTATTTTACGCGCCCGAAAAGATATTTTATGCCTACAAGCACAGTACTTAAACCATAGCGCAGGCTACGCCATAAATTAATAGATGAGGCTTCAGGGAAATATCTGACTGGAACTGGAATTTCACCAATACGATAATCGTGAGCTACTATCTGAAAAAGCATTTGGCTATCAAAAACAAAATCGTCAGAATTTTTTTGCCAATTAATATTTTCCAACACTTCCCTTTTATAAGCGCGCATACCGGTGTGCCATTCTGATAAATTGCGACCACTAACCAAATTTTCAAAAATAGTCAGGGCGCGATTAGCAAAATATTTATATTTAGGCATCCCGCCCGCTAAAGCCTCTTGCCGACTCCTAATTCTGGTTCCGAGCATAACATCAAAATAGTCATCACCAATAAAAGCAGCAAAATATTTAACTAGTCGGGGGTCATATTGATAATCGGGATGAATCATGGCAATAATATCAGCTCCGCGCTCTAAGGCTAGGCGATAACAGGTTTTCTGATTGCCACCGTAGCCGCGATTATCGTCATGTTCAAAAACAATCAGCCCTAAACGACGTGCTAAAGCAGCCGTTTCATCACTGCTCTTATCGTCTACTAAAATAATATCATCGACGATATCGGGCAAATCAGCAACAGTTCTTTCTAAAGTTCCAGCGGCATTATAAGCCGGTAAAACAACGATGATTTTTTTTCCTTGATACATAAAATCTGATTATAACTGGCGGTAGTCGATTCATGGTTATGCCTGCTCGATGCCAATTTATTTATACGTTTATCTAATAACCGCTCTTACGTCTCCAGCCAAGGCACCTTTTGGTGTTAAAAATAGTGGATTGATATCAAATTCCATAATTTCCGGATATTCACTTGCCAAGCGAGACAAGGAGCTAAGAATACTAGCCAGCTGACGAATATTATATTTTTTGCCGCCGCGCGCCCCATTTAAAATTGGAAAAAAAGGTAAGTCGGAAATCATTTTCAGGGCCCGTTTCTCATCCAAATCAGCAATCACTAATTTAGTCTTTTTAAATATTTCCGCATAGATACCACCTAAGCCGACCAGAAGAAGTGGCCCGAAAGAAGGGTCGCGTTTCAAGCCGATAATTAATTCTAGCCCGTCTTTTATTTGTGGTTGGATAACCAGATAATTATCTTTATCCTTAAAAGCACCGGAGTGCTGTCGCTTTATTTTAATAATCTCTCGATGCAGTTCTTGCTTATCTTTAATTCCTAAAATAATACCGCCCTTATCGGTTTTATGATTAAAGGCTGATCCAACCGCTTTTAAAACGACAGGGGAATTTTTACTTGTCGAAAACCCATCAAAATCCTCTAGCTTTTTAGTCTTCACAATCGGAATATTATTTTTCTCTAAAAGCTTAAATAAAGTTAAATAATCAGGGCTCAAAATATTATTCTTTTTTACAGCACTCTTTTTTACAGCAACTTTAATGTTAATAAGCTGAAAAGGCTGTAAAGAACTAACTAGGTGCTTTCTAAAAACTAACTTTCCCAAGGCTTTAATTGCTTGTTCGGGATAAGAAAATGATGGAATGCCAGCACTATTAAGTAGTTGACTGGCAGCCGCAACAGTCTCGCCCCCTAAAAAGCTGGTTAGAAAAAAACATTTGGGATATTTCTTTTTGGCACTAATAATTGCTTGAGCAATTTCTAAAGGACGAGTGGCGGATTGAGGGGTTAACAATATCAAAATTGCGCCTGTCTTTTTCTTAGCGGCCAGATGAGAGATGGCTGCTTGATATTCCTGCGCCCCCGCATCTCCTAGAACATCAATGCTATCAGTTAATTCTAGATTTTGTCGGGCGGCTTCATCGGCCGATAAAACGGCTAGCCCGCCGGCGTTAGTCACAATACTAAAATTGGGCGAGGCTAGTTGATAGGCACCCGAAGAACGAAAAATTGTCAGTAAACCAAAAAGATCATCAAGCCCCTCTATCATCAAAGCACCACTACGCTCTAACCCTGCCCTGACGGAGTCGCTGGCACTAGCTAGGGCACCGGTATGCGACTTGGCAATTGATTTGCCGCGCTCACTCAGTCCAGCTTTCAAAACTATCAACGGTTTTTTTGCAGCCAAACGAGAAGCTAGCGACATGAACCTCTCCCCTTCCTGAATATCTTCTAGATAAAAAACTATTGCTTCAGTATTTTTATCTTCTGCTAAATATTCTAAAAAATCATTCTCATCTAAAACAGCTTTATTCCCTAAACTAATAAAATAAGCAATGTTCATGCCCTGGCCCTTGAGCCAATCTAAAACCGCACTACCGATAGCGCCGGACTGAGACAACAGGGCTATGCGCCCACCGGCTGCTGAGCGCCCAGAAAAACTAGCATTAATAGAATTAATATTATTAATGAAACCCAGGCAATTCGGTCCTAGAATATTTAACTGATATTTTTTTGCTAAAATGATAATCTCTTCTTCCCTTTTCTTTCCTACTGGACCACTCTCCTTAAAACCAGCACTAATAATAATTATATTTTTTATTCCTAAAAGACCACATTTTTCTATTTCGGCGGCAACAAAATCAGCCGGAATCGCTATCACCGCCAGCAAAGATTTAAAAGAGGAAGTCGGAATTTTATCCAAACCAGAAAAAGCACGACGGCCAGCAATCTTTTGCGCGCGTAAATTAACCGGATAAATTTCGCCGCGATAACCACCAGCTACTAAGTTATCTAGAATCTGACGACCAATCTTCGACTTGTCGGTTGAGGCGCCAACTATCGCAATCGCTTTGGGTTGAAAAAAATTTTCTAATTTCATATATAAACAATTTATTTTAGCGCAAAGAATTATTTAACTGATTAATTTGGGAAATATCACTATCATCTTCGGACTGATTAAGTTGCCTGACAACTGAATGATGGCGAAAAGATATTATTCCCAAGACAATGACAACAACCAGAAGAAGGTTGAGATTAAAATAGGCCAAAACAATATTAGGCCAAATTATTTCCAAAATAACCAGGGCTAACCACAGGCAAACCGTAAAATAAAATAATTCTTGGAAAATAATTTTTGAATTCAAGTTTATTTTTTGTATCATATTTTTTAATCGGGAATATTCCATATTTTCTGCCATAAATTACGCCCGGAAAGCTCTAAGCGAACTTCCCTAACTTCAAGATAGCGCCCGGAATTATCTTCTGCTTTAAGTCCAGGAACAGAAATCATAAAATTATATTTTCCTTTTTCCCGATAAACTCCCTTCAGATAAAATTCCGCGCTCACCTGTTTCCAGTCTTCCTGATTCTCCTGTTTTTCCTGTTTCCGGCCTTCTTCAACAACGGGCTGAGAATAATTAGCAATGATGTAGTTAACTTCTGACTGAAGAGAAAAATGACGATCTATTTTTTTCGGCCAGGGATTAATGAGGCTATCAGCACTAAGAGCAAAAACACCATTATTTTCTAAAATAATATCGTCTTTTTGCAAAACTATCCTATTAGCAACTTCACTTTCTCTCAAGAGTAATTCTGTTTGCTGATAAGGTGCCTCTAAAACAAATCTTTGTTGACCGAAACTAACTGTCTGTAGATTAGCTGGGTCTAAAACCTTAACCTGAAGGTAAGACGCATCGGTAAATAAAGTAATATTTTGACCATAAGACACCGGCCAAAATTTATTAGCGAAAGCGAGACGAGAACTTGAGCTTTCCAGTCGGCGAATCACGACATCGTCACTAATTTTTATTTCCAACTTGTATATACCCGGTTTTAGTCCTGACTTAATTAAACTCAAGCTCTTTTCTTCTGCCTTGCCACCTGTCGGGTCTAGATTTTCATCCAGCAACTCTTCTTCAATAATCAAATCTTGGCCAAGAAACAATAACAAACGAATTGGATCATCTAATCTGTCTTGATTAAGGTCAACAAAATCAGCTTTTAGATAAAAATTTTCACTCTCAACAGGGATTACTAGAGTATGAGCGCCCCGCAGAGGAATATCGATAATTGTTGATTCTAATTCTTCGCTTAATATTTCTGTCGATTGATTACTACTTAACTCTGATTGATTATTGCTTGGCTCCGACTGATAGTTCCCGAGTTCGAATTGATAATCCCCGAGTTCAAACTGATAATTATAAGTCGCCAAACAGCCGGCCGGAAAATTAATGCAATCCTTCAAGTTACCGTTCGCTAAATCTGACCAGAACTTATCTGCTGATTCATAATTATTGTTCCTTTGCCAAATTCTCGGGCCGCTTTCAGTATCTAGAGAATTCCAGTCAGCTACAATTGTTTTCAATAACTTGTTTTCTAGCGGTTGCAAATCATAGCGCCAGACAAGACGGTCCGCTAAAACTCCAGCCTCAATCAGCGGCGTGCTGTCATCTAAATTATCACGATAGACAACGGTCAACTTAGCGCGAGAAAAAGTGCGCGGCGTAAAGACGGAAAAGTATACCGGATCACCAATAATTTTTGGGTAAAGACTGTCAGCCTCATCAACTCTCTCGGCGGGAGTAAAATTATAGACAAATCCCTTGCCAGAACGCAGCCAACGGTCATAGTCTTTAGTGTAAGAAGTCTGCCCCAAGGGAACAATTTTTAGACACAAAAAAAACAAAATAATAAGCAAAATTAATGCCAGCCAAAATAAGCGCAATTTTGCTAATATAGGCGCATTTTTATAAAAATATTTGCATTTTAAACCTAGCTTTTCTAACAGTATAAACTTCCTTAACAT
>CAYGLM010000035.1:0-8340 GCA_964350915.1 uncultured Gammaproteobacteria bacterium
GCCTCTTCTTCGCTACCAATCTTAAAATAGACGAAACGGTAGATATCGGCTACGTTCTCGTCATAAACCTCGGTAAAGGCTTCCTGATCGCGCTTTTTCAAGCGGTCAAAAACCTGCTTATTATGGAATTTTTTGATTATATTTGCAGACACAGAATGTTAGTTTATTCTTCTTTTTCTACGAAAAAAATAACGGGAAATTACGCCCCGTCCGCGAAAGCTACAAGATTTTTAAACTACGCTTATCTTAGCACGAAGCCTAAGTAAAGGCAAGTAAAGTGGTTGTTTTTGTTGTGGGTAATTGCTTGTGTTTAATAACACGATTAGGTCGACCTATGCGCCCCTGCGCTCTTTTGTCCGCCCCGCGAAAAACACTCAAGCTCACTTAACAATAAGCACAAAATTTAGTCTTGACTTTTTTCTACTTTTGCGCTAAGTTATTTAGACTTAAGTCCAAAATTGTATGGACTTAAATAAATATATATTTTTTAACCTCCGTTTTAATTAGCTTATTTTTCTTAGTTATTAAGGCTTATTTACCTACTTTAGTCTACAATATTGTAGACTAAAGTAATCAAGCTAGCAGTCATGGAAAAAGCGACGTCCTCCAATTTAAAAGCAGCTAGTAAAAAAGATGCTACTAAAGTTGAGCTTCAGCTAAATCCAATTTGGGTCTCTGTTTCTGAGGCAGCGGCCTTAGGTGGCGTGCAAGGCAAGACCATACGCCGCGCTATTAAGGACGAGAAGTCTGGTTTAGTTTTTAAGATTGTTAAAAACCGCTACCATATCGACCTTGGCTCTTTAATCGCCTATCTCCATCGTAACACCAAGCTCGCCAACAAGTTCAAGCAATACGGCCTAGGTCAGTATGCTAATGACTGGACAGATAAATGAATTTTAATTTTTTAACGAAGATTTGGCCCTACATCTAATCCAAATAATTGGCGAAGATAAATTATTTTTTAAGTGTAATTTTTCAATAAATAAAAACAGCCTCCGAAGAGGCTCTTTTTATAAGTACTTGATTTTCAGCTTCGGAAATCCTGAGCCGAACGGAGCTCTCGCTCACAAGTACCAACTTAAGTATAACGAGCAGATATCTCTTAGTCAAGCTATGAGCTTCAGCGACTTGATTCCTTGCGGTGCTACACATGAGAAATAATTAACTCGAATAATACCATTTGCTATCTTAAAAATACAAGTGCTAAATCTATTTTTAAAACCATTCTAAAACTTTAAAAACCTCCCCTCTCTGGAGAGGTTTTTAGTTTAGATTTTAGTCAGGTGACTTAAGCTACAATTAGGATGATGTGGGCCCGAGAGTGGTCTCCGAGGCCAAATTTAACACTTAGCTTCCGGGGTTCGATTCCCCGCGGGTCCACATCTGCATAGGGAATTGACTAATAGAAAATCTTTTGCTATCTTAAAAATACAAGTGTTAAATTTGGCTTAGGAGGCTTCTCTGAAGCAACCAACAAAAAGCATCCCTTCCGGGATGCTTTTTTGTATACATAACGGTCTCATAAAATAAAAACCGCCTTAGATTCCGTTAAGGCGGTTTTAATATTTTTGGAAATGTTTTCCCTCGCTTACCGTAACAACTTTTACCCCCGACCAAGACTAAAGGACGGCGTCCTTAACAGCCTTTGCAAGGCGGAACTTAACTACGGTTTTAGCTGGGATCTTGATGGTTTCGCCAGTAGCAGGATTGCGTCCTTCTCTAGCTTTCCTCTTAACCTTCACTAACTTACCAAATCCAGGTACGATACATTCACCATTCTTCTTTACTTCTTTGTAGACAACTTCTGTCATCGTGTCCATGAATCCAGCAACTTGCTTCTTACTCATTTCGACGCTCTCAGCTAGGGCGGCGATCATCTGTGACTTTGTCATTTTAGACATAATTTTTGCATGGGGCTTATTTAGAAAACTAATTAATAGCTTTAAAAATAAGTTCCTTTTTAATTATATACAATGTTTATAAGGTTATTATAGCACACTTAAAAAGATATGCCAATAAATAAAGGGTTTAAACTCACACTTTCCCGAAAATCCTTTATTTTAGGGCTTAAATCCGGATATTTACCCTTTTATTTTACGGCGTAAACTAAAGTGATTTCTACTTTAATTTCATTCTGCCCAGCTTCAATGCTTGGTCCCGCTCCCATTCCTAGAGCTTCATTACTCGCCATATCTTTCTCTAAGCGAATGTTGGAATAATCATACATCGGCTGATAACTGTTTTCATGCACACCCTTAATCTTTCCTAATTTCATTCCTGACTGGTCGGCGATTAGAAGCGCCTTCTCTTTTGCCTTTTCAATTGCTAAAGCACGTGCTTCATTTTTCAAATCATATTCATCATCAATTGTGAAACTGATATTACCGATTTGGTTAGCCCCTTTCTCGGTGGTCTTAGAAATAATGTCGCTAATTTTATTTAGCTCCCTAACTTTTAAATTAACATTTTGCGATACTTCATAACCAACCAATCTCTGTCCATCTTTTTCAGTCCAATTATAAACTGGGTTCAGGCGATAGTCGGTTGTCTTAATATCCTTTTCTTCTATCCCTAACTCTTTAACCGCATTAATAATCTCGTTCATTTTTTCCGTATTCTCATTAGTTGCTTCGGCTGCTGTTTTTTTAGTTTCAGTTTTCAAGCCAACGGTGATGTTAGCAATATCAGCTTTAGCATAGACAGTGCCGGTACCAGTGACAGTAAAGCGGTCTTGATTATCGGGGCGATTGTTAAGATACAAAGCTGTTGCCATGACTGCGCCGATAACTAAAATTGCCAGCGCGGTAATGACCGGATGCTCATTTCTCATAGATTTTAAATTAATTTTTACTTAGTCCTTTTGTAATTATAGCTTATCCAATTCTTCTCGCCAAGCACCAATACTTTCTAAGAAAAGAGTGCGCGCTTCGCCCTTTAAGGCCTCGCCTGGCGGCAGAACTTCAGCCAAAGGATTAATTTTAGTTCCGTTTTTAACCATTTCATAGTGCAAATGCGGACCCGTGGAAAAGCCGGTCGAGCCGACGTAGCCGATAATATCTCCTTGCTTAACCTTAGTGCCCTTCTTAACCGCCATCTTGGACATATGAGCATAATTCGTGGAATAGGTGCCGTTATGACGTACGCTTACCATATAGCCATAGGAGCCGTTCCAGCCAGCAAACGTAACGGTTCCGTCACCAACTGTGCGAATAGGTGTGCCAGATGGTGCGGCGTAGTCAATCGCGCGGTGTCCAGTAGAAACGTTAAAGGCCTCAACGTAGCGCAAGCCGGTGGTAAATCCAGAAGAAATATATTTGAAAGCGACCGGTGCCTTTAAGAATATTTTTTGCACCGAATTTCCTTCCTCATCATAAAAGCCTTTATTATCTGCACCGTCATCAAAATAAAATAAGGAATAAGATTTGCCAGCATTAATATATTTTCCCGCTAAAATACGACCGGGACGAGAATATTCTCCTTCCAAATATCTTTCTTCATAGATAAACCGAAAGGTATCACCAACACGGGGATCCATCGCAAAATCAATCGTCCACTGAAAAGTATCACCCAGTGCAACCACTGCTCGCTCGTCTATCCCTTGTGCCATCGCTGCTTCATAAAGCGAGCTGGAAATTTCACCTTCCTTAACGACTATTTTAGTTTCATAGGGAATCGGCTCAAGTGTCGCAGTAAATCCACCATCGCTATCGGACTTAACTAATAATTGCTCTTCTGTGTCTATCTTATAAACCAAACCTCTAAATTCTCCCTCTTTATACCCGTAAATAAGTTCGATATCATAACCGGCCTTGATTTTCGCTAAATCATATTTATCCTTAGCGGCGGCGTAAATCTTATTGGCCACTGCTCCACCTAAACCTGTTCGCTCCATCACAACACCGTAAGTATCACCCGGCTGAATAGTAAACAGTTCTTTCTTTATTTCTGGAATAACGGGCTCAACTTCAACTTCTTCAACTACCTGACGACCAGCTGAACCGAGGCCGGCTTCCGAACCCTGGCTCAAATAAAAAAAAGTAGCCACCGCTAAGACGGCAACGCCCAAGAAAATATACTTCAAGTGTTTTTGATTAATCATATTGCTTTTAATTAGTGGTCGCTAGTGGACTCGAACCACTGGCCTCTGCGATGTGAACGCAGCGCTCTAACCAGCTGAGCTAAGCGACCAAATAGGCCCACCTAACAAAGGCGGGCCTATTTAAAATTGCGTAAAAGTTTTAGTAAGCAGGCATTTCTACAGGTTCCTCAATAGAATCTTCGTAGATAACTGGCTCAACAACTGGCTCAATAATCGGCTCTTCTTGCCAAACTTCCCCTTCAATTATTTCTTGAGAGACAGGAGCAGCTTCTTCAGGAATAATCATGAAATAATCATTCTGAATTTGAGTCTTAGCTTCATCAGAGAATGAGAAGCCGACATTAGCTTTAACGGCGATATGACCATCTTCATATTCAATATATGCATCTTTATCAGTCATCCAATTAAGGCTAGTCAGATAGAAAGTTCCCCCTAGGACTTCTTTTTCTGGTGATAGTGCGCTTAAGTTTGCACGTAAATAAGTCTCAAACTGGGCGCGATCATCGTCCGTATAAACTACCTCGGGAACAACTTGTCCGTTCTCTTGTTCAACTATCGGAGCGTACTCTTCGTTAACAGCCGATTGATTGTTAGAGCGACTGATTAACATCGCGACTAAAATGGCAGCGCCGACGATGACAATGGCTACGAGAAGCCAAATCCTGTTTTGTTTTTCCATACTTTTTTAATATTAGCTGAATAAATGTGCCCGAGGGGGGGACTTGAACCCCCATGAGATTGCTCCCACAGCGTTCTGAACGCTGCGTGTATACCAGTTTCACCACCCGGGCCAGGAACCTGAAAAACGAATATTAGACAAATTATAACTACTATTTTTCCGCTTCTTTCATTCTGATTATTAACAAATTCATTATCTATTTTACCTTATTTTATTCCCCTTGTCCATTTCACTGGGCGCAGCGGCCAGGCTGCTAAAAAAGTGGCAATCGGCATTGAAGCCATCACACCAATACTACCAACAAGAGTACGAACCACTTCGGTAGTAATTGCTTCTGTGTTTAAGGCGCGCGCTAAGCTTAAACCAGCTTCCTGATTAACAACGAAGAGTAAAAGAAGTGGTAAGGCGGCGCCGGCGTAGGTCAAAAACAAAGTATTGATAATCGCTCCCAAATGAGTATTACCAATCTTATAGGCCAAGCTAAAAGTTTTTGCGGGAGATAAATTTGGATTAGCTTCTTTAATTCTCGCTACCGCTTCAATTTGCCCAACGATAATATCATCCAAAACGCCAATAGCACCGATAATCATGCCCGCTAAAAGTAGACCACGAAAGTTTATTTCTGCCTGACCGATACCAATTAAAAAAATTGCTTCTTCTTGAGCGAAGCCGGATAATTTAGTCCAAGCCGTGAAGATAACGGAAAGCAAAATAGTTAAAGCTAAGGAAAAGAAAACTGAAATAATGGCCAGATGTGATTTACGCTGCCAGCCCTCAGTCAAGTAAATAATTACCGCCATTATAAACAAGCCGCCAATCAAGCTAATTAAAACTGGATCTCGTCCGGCCAGAATTTGCGGCAAAATAAACTTAATTATGATAACAAAACTGATAATTAAACTAAGAAGCGCCCTTATTCCCTTAAAACGACCGACAGCCACTACAAAAATTATGAAAATTAAAGCAAGAACAGTCACTGGCCAAGTACGCACATAATCAACCACATAAACCTCCTCCTGACCATTTTCAAGCTGAAAAACATCAATATAAACACGGTCACCTGTTTTATACAAGCTAGCATTGCCAACCTCTATCTCAGAAATACCGTAATAGATAAATTCCTCTCCCAGGCGCTCGCCGCTAATAGCCTCCAAGCGCAAGTTCTGCTGCGTATACTTAGTTCCATCTTCCCTTTCTTTTTCCGCCTCTTCTATAACTTCAACCACTTTAGCGCGAAAATTTTCTCCCGTGTCACTGACTGCTCTTGCCTGAAAAGGAAACAGCGCTATAACAAAAAACAGCAAACTGAGAGTTAACAATAGTAGACTTGATTTTGTTTTATGAAAAATAGCGTTCATATCACTTAAGAAGACTCAGATAATTTCTTATTGCGATAATACATTATTTTAACAGTTTCCGAGCAAACAATGAAGGCAACAACTACCGCCGCTATCCAAAGCAAATGCTTAGCTTGTGGTGGCACAAAATCAAAGATTTCCTGCCCCCAGGCCGTGTAAGGAACTATCAAAGTAAAAATAACCGCTGCTCCTGTCAGCAAGAAAATAAGATTACTCGGCCGCTTGCTTGTAAACATCGAACCCTTGGCTCTAATCGAGAACAAGAAAGCTAATTCAGTTAAGATGCTAGCGACGAACCAATTAGTCTGTAAAACTCCGGGCGAAATGTTTTTAAACATCGCGAAGAAGACAAAATCAAAGACGGTGCTGATAATTCCTAAAATCATGGCGACTACTAAAATATCTTTAGTTTGATATCGCTTCGGAGATGCTAATTCGGCCTCATCAACATTATCTGTGGCAATCGCAATCATCGGGAAATCAGATAATAAATTTAAAAGCAAAATCTGTAAGGGCAACATCGGCAGAAATGGAACCAACAAAGAAGCAATGGCGACCGCATAGAAATTACCAAAATTCGAGGCTAGCGTCGCCTTAATATATTTAGCGCTATTAATAAATATTTTGCGACCCTCTTTTATGCCTTCAATAATAACGTTCAAATCGCTTTCTGTTAAAATAACATCAGCCGCTTCTCGCGCGACATCAGCCGCGTTATCAACTGCCAAAGAAACTCCGGCCGCCTTTAAAGCAGGCGCGTCATTAATTCCGTCTCCCAAATAACCAACACTATGATTCTCTTGTAACAATTTAATAATTTCATATTTCTGATCCGGAGAAACGCGGGCAAAAACATGATATTTCAAGACAGCCGCCTCTTTTTCTTCCGGGCTCATTTTATCCAACTCAGACGCCGACAAGACGTCGTTAGGACTAGCAATCAGGCCAATCTGGTGAGCAATCGCCCCTGCGACTTCACGACTATCGCCAGTAATAATCTTAATCTTGATATCCAATTCTTTTGCCTGCTCAATCGCCTTAATCGTCGTCTTCTTAATATTATCAGCAAAGGAAATCAGGCCAACTAATTCTAAATCTTTTTCCTCAGAACGACAATTGTCATGAAAATTATCTAAATTAATCGTTTTAAAACGGCGCTTCGCAACAGCTAAGACACGCCGCCCAAGTTTTCCTTGTTTCTCCATCCATTGCTCGGCCGCAAATTTATCCGCCTTGGTTACCTTAGACAAGCCAAGAATTACTTCCGGTGCGCCTCGAACGATAAAATCTATTTTTCCCTTATCATCAATCAAAGCATTATTTCGCAAAAATTTTGGATCAAAGGGCGAGCTGAAAAGAATCTTAATTCCCTTCAAGGCAGCGCTTATTTTTCTTCCCGCCGCTTTTTTTAAGGCGGAATCAAAAGGATCAAGGCGCTGACCCTGCTCGCCAGAAGCAATCATCGCACTCGCTAAAACAGCTTCTTTAGCAGCATGCTTATCATATATTTCAAATACTTTGAGCTTCCCTTCGGTCAAAGTACCGGTTTTATCAGAACAAAGAATCTCAATATTTCCCAAATCCTCAATTGAAGATAAGCGTTTAATAATAACCTTGTGCCTCGCTAGGCTCATAGCGCCACTAGAAAAGGAAAAGGTCATCACTAAAGGCAGGGCTTCCGGAATGACTCCAATCGCCAGGGCAATAGAAAAAATCATCAGCTCTATCCAGTTTGTTTCCCCGCCCTTTATCGCAATATTGATAATAAACACGAAAACCAAGGTAACGACCACCAGCTTAACGATAAAATTGGAAAGATTGGAAATATTTGTAGCAAAGCTGCTTATTTTTTTAGTCTGAGCACTTAAAGTGGCGATTTTGCCAATAACTGAATCTTTACCGGTAGCGATAACAATTGCCTTGGCCTTACCACTAGTTACTGTCGTGCCAGAAAAAACCATGTTGGCCGCTTCAGAAATATCTTCTGTCTCTTTAATCAAGCGTTCGCCATGTTTTACAACCGAGACTGATTCGCCAGTTAAAGAAGATTCGTCCGCACTAAAGCCATAAGCCTCAATCACGCGCGCATCGGCACTAATCTTATCACCAGTCTCTAATAGAATAATATCTCCCGGAACCAAATCAGCCGCATCTACAGTTTTCAATTTGCCACTTCGAATAACTTTCGCCCGCCAGGCAATAAG
>CAYGLM010000036.1:0-8115 GCA_964350915.1 uncultured Gammaproteobacteria bacterium
CACACAAAAAAAGAAAAAGCGGAGAACATTATTGTTTCCGCTTTTTTGTTTTAGATTTGATTGTTGTTGTTAATGAAAAGGAAAAATTAATTTTCCAAAGAAAAATCTTCTACTTCTAAATCGGGATGAAAGATATCAATCTCTGTGCCAGCTGGTAAACGTTTTAATATTTCCATAAAACTGAAGCTTTGAATTTTTTTAAGCTCATCTTCTGAGGGGGTCTTCGCTATTTTCGCGATTTCAATGGCCTCAGTATCAGTTAGAAGAGCGATTGCTAATAAAGGATTGTGACCAAATAACCCAAGGGAGTCGCTTAAAAAGTGAAGTACTTCTTTTAGTATTTGACGAGCTATAATGCGGTCGCCTTCACCATTTAATTTTTCATAAAAATTCTTATACGACCATTGCCGTATTGCCTCAAATTGCCTAGCAATTGTTGAATCTTGAAAAGAAATAATTCCTTTTTCACTGCTTTCCTTGACGAGAGCCTGGACACAAATATCTTCTTGTAAACGTTGGATTGGTCCGCCAAGCGAAAAAAATTCAACTGGCAAATCTCTTCTACAAAAATAACCGAGCCGCAAAGCATCATTTAAGTCAGCAAAAGTGTATGAAATTTTATCAGCGAACATAACAGCTGCATATTCCAAAGGTAAATCAGTTCTTATCTTCGGTCCGTTTTTACCAGTAGAGTGACGCAAAATTCCTTCCAGTACTTCCCAAGATAGATTTAATCCTTTGCCACCTCGCTCTATTTTTTGCGCCATAATAACGCTCATGATTTCATGTCGAAAGGTGCGTCCCGAAATTTCCGAAATAAATTCTTCCCCTAAATGACCAAAGGGGGCGTGTCCGGCATCGTGATATAAAGCAATGGCTCTACACAAGTCAACGTTCAGCCCCAAGATACGAGCCAGTTTAACCGCTAAAGCAGCCACCTCAATAGTATGAAGTCCACGATTGCGAACATGGTGATGACCAGATTTAGTAAAAACCTGGGTTTTGTCATAAAGCCTTCTTAAGGCCTTACTCTTAGTAACTTTGTCTTCATCAAGAGCAAAAGGATTAAGAGTGTAGTACATAGCAGCATCATCATCCTGTGCGCGAGAATGACGCCTTCCTTTACTTAATAAAGGATCGAAGGCTTTATCTAATAAAGCGTTCGAAAAAGGAGTAAAATCTAGTTTTTCCATCTCTGTGTATTTTGGTTTTTTTATTGTTAAAGAATTATTAAATCTTAATCCGGAAATGCACGGATGTCAAACTTATAAATAATTTGTTCTTATTATATTTTTAATGATATAATTAATAATAGTTCTTATGAGTGTTTAACATTAAAAAAAATGTATGAAAAAACTAACATTTAAATTTTCAGCATTAAAGAATTAAAAGGTAGGCGGTTTCAAAAAGTCGAACAGAAAGGCCCTTGTCCTAGAGGGCCTTTTTTCTTATAAAAAATAGCCTGTTGATAACTAACTTGCCTTTTTATTTTATTTTCTCTATTATTAGAAACATACCAAAACTACGGAGCATGATAAGTAATTTTGTTCTTTTCACAGTTCTGAGTTTAGGTCCATTTTCAATGCCAGAGCGTCAACAAGACAGCCCAGAGCCACTCTTTAACCAACTTTTTGTTCAAGACTATGGCTTCCCGGTAATGGAGCGACAAAATAACCTTGGTGTTTCACCAAAAATATTCGTCCATCCAGCTCTTTCCCGCAATGAAAATTCGGTACCAATTTTTGCCGGTACCAATGCCGAATTATTTGATAAAAAGCAACGCGATCGGTACAAACGGCAAAAAGAAAAACTCTAGGTATAATGGAAAAGAGGGATCCATTATACCCGCAACCAGATCAATCCTCTGATTATCTTCCCATTCTGGGAAACATAAGATGATCAAAAATGATCCCGCCTAACAAAGGCAGCCAAAAAATTAAAGACCATCAATACTCCCGCAAATTGATGGTTGTACGAAAAGCATTCTGTTCTACTAAACCAAAAAGCGCTCGTTTTAAAACGGCGCTTTTTTTCTTTGCCAAACGAAGCTTTTCTCTCTATAATTAAGGTATGTCTAAAAACAAGCAAAAACTCATAATAATTGATGGAAATGCCATTATCCATCGCAGCTTCCATGCCCTACCACCGACTTTACGCACCAAAGATGGGGTTCTGGTTAATGCGGTTTATGGCTTTACCTCATTCCTCTTAAAAGCTTTAAGCGAATTCAAGCCAGAATTTATTATTTTAACTCTTGATAAAGCCGGGCCAACTTTTCGACACGAAGCCTATGCCGAATATAAGGCGACGCGCACTAAGGCGCCAGACGAATTATACGAACAAATTCCCTTGGCTAAAGACGTGGCTAAGGCTTTTGATATTCCAATTTTTGAACTAAATGGTTTTGAGGCGGATGATTTAATCGGCACTCTTTCCAGACAAGCTGAGCAAGAAAAAAACCTAGAAACAATTATCATGACAGGCGACATGGATACTCTGCAGTTAGTTGATGAAAAAATTAAGGTCTACACCATGAGTCGCGGCTTATCTGACAGCATTCTCTATGATGAAGTTGCGGTAATGGAGCGTTATGGATTAAGACCAGAACAGATTATTGACTACAAAGCGTTGCGTGGCGATCCTAGTGATAATATTCCCGGCGTAAGGGGCATCGGCGAAAAAACTGCGGTTGAACTATTACAAAAATTTCTAACTTTAGATAAGGTCTACGAAGCGGCTAAACGTAAAGATGGTAGCATTAAAGAAAGGACTACTGAACTATTAATAACTTCCGAAACAGAAGCTTTTTTAAGTCGCGAACTAGCAACTATTAATTGCCAAGCGCCAATTGAATTATTGCTAGATAAGGCGCGCTTCTCTGCTTTTGATCTTGATAAAGTTTTAAAACTATTTAGCGAGTTTGAATTTCGTTCACTATTAGGAAAATTAAAAGATGTGAGCGACCGCTTGAAAAAAAATAGCGGTGACACTGAAGAAGTGGTGCAAGAAGCGGAACAAACTAAAGACAAAAAAACAAAGGAGAAAGAAAAGACTGATTATAGAATGATAAATAGCGATAAAGAGCTAACAGTACTAGTTAAAAAAATAGAAGAAGCAAAATGTTGTGCTATTTATGGAACAACCACCAGTCTTGATGTTAACGAAGCAGAATTAACCGGCTTAGCTTTTAGTCTCGAATCTGGCCAAGCTGAGTTTGTTAGTATAAACGACAAGGCACTAGCTGTTCTTAAGCCTATCTTAGAATCAGATACAATTAAAAAAACTGGCCACGACTTAAAAACTGTCTGGCGCTTAAGCAAGCGCTTGGACATAAACGTTAAAGGCTTAAAATTTGATGTCATGATTGCCGCCTACCTACTATCACCGGGTGAAAGGCGAAACGATTTAGACTCTTTAGTGTTTTCTGAACTTAGCCGAGAAAGATCAAGTCAAGCAAGCGACAAAAATTCTAACCAATTAGCCATAAATTTTGAAGTGTTGGATTTAGAAAAAATCGGCCTGCTGGCGTGTGAGAGCGCTGACCTAATTGGTCAGTTAGAAAAAAAATTGAGCGCGCGTTTAAAAGAAGTGGAGTTAGAGAAAGTAATGCAAGAAATCGAGATGCCTCTTATCTCTGTTTTAGGATTAATGGAGGAAATTGGCATTAATTTAGACGCTAAGTTGCTAGAAAAGGCAAGTTTAGTTACTAGAAAAAAAATTGCTACGCTTACGGAAAAAATTTGTGACCTTGCGGGCAAAAAATTTAATATCAGCTCAACTAAACAACTAAAAGAGGTTTTGTTTGAAGATTTAGAAATTCCAACTGACGGAATTAAAAAAACTAAAACCGGATTTTCAACTGCCGAAGAAGAGTTAAATAAATTAAAAGACTTGCATCCTATTATCGCTTTTGTTCAAGAGTACCGCGAATTAACTAAACTAGAGAGCACTTATCTTAACGCTTTACCAAAATTAAAGAGTCCGCGTGACGGCAAAATACATAGTAGCTTCAATCAAACAGTAGCAGCCACTGGTCGACTTTCTTCAACTGAACCAAATTTACAAAATATTCCGACCAGAACCGAGGAGGGGCGACATATTCGTAATGCCTTTGTAGCCGAGAAGGGCTTCAAGCTCGTCGGTTTCGATTATTCCCAAATTGAGTTACGTGTAGCTGCCCATATCTCACAAGACAAGAAGATGATGGCCGCTTTTAACTCCCAAGAAGATATTCATACTGCCACAGCGGCCGCTATAAACGGCGTCAGTCTAACTGAGGTTACCAAAGAAATGCGCCGTGAAGCTAAGGCCATTAATTTCGGCATCCTCTACGGCCAAGGTCCGCACGGCTTAAGTCAGGGTGCTGGTATTAGCTATGCAGAGGCCAGACAATTTATTAATAAATATTTTAATACTTACGCAGGGGTCAAAAAAATGATTGATGGCTTTATTGAAGATGCGCGTAAACATGGTTACGCTAAAACATTGTTTGGACGTAAACGTCCACTAGCTGATTTAGAGTCAAATATTCCAGCGATTAAGCGTGGCGCTGAAAGAATGGCTATCAACACCCCTATTCAAGGAACGGCTGCTGATTTAATTAAGTTAGCAATGATTAATGTCGCTAAGCTGCTGGAAAATAAACAAAATGAGGCCCGTCTACTTTTACAAGTGCATGACGAATTGATTTTTGAAATTAAAGAGGATAAGATAAGCGACTATACTCCCAAGCTTAAAAAAATAATGGAAAGTGCTGCCGACTTATCAGTGCCGATAATAGTTGAAGAAAATATTGGTGATAACTGGGGAGAATTAAAATAGAAATATGAAAAAGTTCGCCGCTAGAAAAACTAAAATTGCTTTATTAGGATTGGGATTAGAAAACCAATCATTGTTAAGTTTGCTAGATAAAAATAATGCTCCGGTAGACATAACTATCTGTGACCGTCGGGATAAAAATAGTTTACCAGTTCATAGAGCTGGTCGCTTAAAAGTTTCTTATCGCCTAGGCGCAGAATTTAATCATAACTTAGAAGATTTTGATTTACTTTTTCGCTCTCCCGGTTGGCCAATAAACTGTCCAGGCATTCAAGCCGCTCTTTTGGCCAGACACACAAAACTATCTAGTCCACTCAATCTATTCTTCTCACTATCTCCAAGTCAAAATATCATTGGCGTCACCGGCACAAAAGGAAAAGGCACAACGGCTAGTTTAATTTACAATATCTTAAAAGCTGATAGCAAGCGCAGTGGACGCCACGTCTTCTTAGGCGGAAATATTGGCATTGCTCCCTTATCGTTTCTAAATAAAATTAAACCACAGGATTATATTATCTTAGAAATGTCGAGCTTCCAACTAGAGGATCTGGAGTTTTCACCACGCATTGCGGTAATTACTAATTTATTTAAAGAACATCTAGCGCCTGCTGATCCTAATAACCCTAATTATCATTCTTCCCTCTCAAGCTATTGGCAGGCCAAGCTTAATATTGCTCGTAACAAAGAAAATAAATTTTTGATTATTAATGAGAACTTAAAAGAGAGAATAAAAAAAATATCATCAGTTATTTCTAGTAAAATATTTTTCTTCCAGGAAAGCGAATTACCTTCAAAATTAGTTGGTACTTATAACCGACAAAATATTGCAGCCGCTATCACTGTTGCTAATATTTTAAAGATTAAACCGAAGGTTTATGAGGCGGCAATTAAAAAATTTGGTAATTTAGAACACCGACTAGAATTAGTAAAGGAAGAAAACGGAGTTAAATATTTCGATAATAGTTTTTCAACAACACCAGAAAGCACAGTCTTAGACTTACAATCATTTTCCGGACAGATAATTCAAATTGCCGGTGGCGCGGACAAAGGTGCTAATTTTAAGCCACTGGCAAAAATTATTAAAACAAAAACTAGTGAACTAATTTTATTGCCTGGCCAAGGTTCAGATAATTTAAAAAAAGAATTAGAAAAAATAAATTTTCCTAAAAATAAATTACACTTAGCTAAAGATATGGAAAAAGCCGTCGGACTAGCGAAGCGTTTGGCTAAACCAGGGGCAACAGTTTTATTATCAACCGGCTGCGCTAGTTTTGGAATCTTTAAAAACTACAAGGAAAGAGGCGACTTGTTCAAAAAATATGTTCGGCAAGAAATATAAAAAACAATTGAACAATGCCGCTATTGGCGTATTTGATTCAGGCTTGGGCGGCCTGACTGTTTTTAAGCACTTACTCGATAAACTTCCCGGCTATAATTATATTTATCTTGGCGATAACGCTCGTGTTCCTTATGGCGAGAAGTCAGCGGAAACTATCTACGAATATTCACGCGAAGCCATGGAGTTTTTATTTAGTCACGGTTGCCGTTTAATAATTATTGCTTGCAACACTGCCTCTGCCCAAGCGCTGCGTCGTTTACAGCAAGAATATCTACCAGCTCACCATCCTGACTGTCGCATCCTTGGCGTTATCCGGCCACTTGCTGAAAAGTTTGCCGGTTCTGGTCATGCTCGCATCGGCGTAATCGGCACCAAAGCAACAATTGCTTCAAACGCTTATTTAAAAGAGATAAAAGATTTAGATCCTAAAGCAATTGTCGAACAAAACAGTGCACCCCTATTAGTTCCCTTGATAGAAGAAGGTTGGGCGAAAAAACCAGAGACAAAAATGATTTTAAAAAAATATTTGCGCCCACTCAAAACTAAGCAGATAAATTCTTTAATTCTTGGCTGCACTCATTACCCATTTTTAATCGAAGATATTAGACGCCTTATGGGCAAGCGTGTAGCCGTACCTAATCCAGGAGAGGTCATTGCCGATAGTTTAGTGAACTATCTTGAGCGCCATCCCGAATTGAATCTACAACCAAGCACTAAGAGTGAGGTAGTTTTTTATACAACTGATGACCCAGCGTCTTTTCGTCAATTAGGAGAAAAATTTTTAGGAAAAAAGATTGATAAAATAGAGCAGACTGATATTAGTGGTCTTACTAATTGAAAATTGGATTTATGATTATATTCCTTTACGGAGCTGACTCCTTTCGCTCAAAGCGAATGCTCCAAGAAATGAAAAATAAGTTTGTTCGCGAAGTTGACTCTGAGTCAAATAGCTTAGACGTGCTTGATGGACAAGTGGCCGAGCTAAAATCAATTGAGGAAAAAATAAATACTGGCTCACTATTTGCCCGCAAGCGCATGATTATTATTGAAAATATTTTCAAAAATAAAAAAACCACCATCTTTGCCGAACTAACAACTAAATTAAAAAAAATAGCTGACGAAGATAGTCTAATTATAATCTTTCGCGATAGCGAATTAGACACTAAAGACACCCCCCTTAAAGCAGAGGCTAAAAAATTATTTTCTTTTTTAACGAAACAAAAATACGTCCAAGAATTTAAATTACTAAGTGCGGCTAGTCTACTAAGTTTTATTAAAAGCGAAGCAACGACTTATGAAAAGACGATTGCCGCAGACGCAGCAAACGAACTGGCTCGTCGCACAGGTGGAGACTCCTGGTTAATTGCGCAGACTGTCAAAAAAGCAGCCCTGGGAACCGAAGATAAAATTTTAAATAAAGAAATAATTAAAGAATATTCTACTGAAGCATTTTCTGAAGATATTTTTTCTTTAACTGATGCAATTGGCGCTAAAGATAAAAAGCGCGCCCTACAAATTCTTGAAGAGCAGTATGCTGCCGGCCTTGAAGACGAGGGCATCATCGCAATGCTAATTAGACATTTTAAAATTTTGATTATGTTAAGCGAGGCTGATAACAGTGGCCTCAAACCAGATAAACTAGCTTCTGAATTAAAGCTCCATCCCTTTGTTGCTAAAAAGGGGCTCATTCAAGCCAGGCATTTCACCTTGGAACAGCTAAAACAATACCTTAATCGTCTAGTATCTCTAGACTTCTTTAATAAAACTGGACAGAGCCAGTCTAAGGCCGAGTTGACCCTACTCCTTCTTAATCTATAGGGGCAAACTCTTGCCTTTTTATTTATTGTTTGTTATATTCTTACTCAGCATTCCGATAGACGGAAATTATGTTTTTTTTATTTAAAAGGGGCAATTAGCTCAGTTGGTTAGAGCGCAACACTGATAATGTTGAGGTCGGA
>CAYGLM010000037.1:0-8058 GCA_964350915.1 uncultured Gammaproteobacteria bacterium
ACCGAATATGGAAGAAGGCTTTTGGAGATTGGGAACAAATACGGAGGAGAATCAGAGCAATTTAAAAATGCCCTTGGGTATTTAATGTTAGAACAAGGACGCCACCGTGAGCTTATTAATGATATAAAGGACGCCTTATCTAGTACTGTGGGCAGATTGTCCTCTATTGAAGAGGTAAGATCAATTTGTTATCGGTATTTAGAAATAAAAGGATATATCAAAAAAAATCCGAACAGAGCAACTACTCATGTTAGGAATTCTTTTTCGTCAGAGTTTGGGGTTTGGGCGCACTTTGGCATATTAAACAAACAAGGAAACAGTTTTTTTGACGAAAATAATGGGCTATCGTTCAATGATAACGTAATAGAAAAATTGATTACTAATGGATTAAGAATTTTTAGGTAGTCGTAAATTTTTAGGATTAAAAGCACTAGAGGATTGATGTATGGGTAAAGTGTATTTTAAATATCTTGTCAGGTAATCGATTAAAAGAAGTTTTAACTTAACCGATTAGCCAACCCAAGTGAAAAATGAGCTTTTAGACTTATTTTCTGCTGTATAAATGGAACTTACTAGCCCAACTCTGTTAGAGACTTTATAGAATTTATTGGAAATATGTAGAAGACCAGTTAGTAATGAGCATAAAATTGAGAACACTAAAATAACGCTGCCTAAGTATAAAAAACTTATAAATAAAATACTCCTTAATAAAGTATTTTTTGTTATGATTTTTGACTTTTAATGTAGGTGTTATAGCGAATATAAGATTTTTTTGTTTTGATGAGGCTCTTTTTATCTGTGACAGTTAAATTAGGAGCTCTTAGTTGTTTATATATCTCATTTTGATTATGCTTAGTTTTTTTTCCAGGGGTAATCTTATTTCGACACAATCTTAAGCCAAGATGCTCAACTATTTGGGACCCACTTCTCTGTATATTTTGTTTATCTTTATTAAGTGGAAGAGAATGATTCGTATCGTGATTTTCAAAAATATCTTTTATGATATTTGCTAGCCGTTTCATAGTAGTTTCATTAACTTTGCTTGCAGTAATTCCTATATCATCTATAAATATTGCTATTTTTATATTGTGTCCTTTTAGAATTTTTTTAGCCGACCAACTTGCCCTTAAAAATAAGTCTAGATTAGACCAGGTGGCCAGACGAGTTGATGTAGCAAATCCTCTTGCTAGCGTTTTTTGATTTGAAACAGATCCCTTCGGTCCAGTAGGCACACAACATAGATTTGCTAATAACTGAGAGCATTTTTTGCTACAACCACATTTACCATAAAACAAATAAAATATTCTTTCGCAACTATTTCTCTCAAAAAATCTAGAGATATCTAGACCAAGTTTTGTCCTAGATTTTCTTTCCCCAAGCAAGTAATAAGCTGCCTTCACATGATCGCGGCCAGATACTCCACCAAATATAAAGTCAGGCAATATTGTATCATGAGGAGCCAATATTTTTTTATTTATCAATTTTAATAATTTACCGAGTGGAGTCCCCTTAGCACTTCTTACATATTTTTCTTTGTCTGGTTTAGACTCTTTTTTGTTATCATTCCAATAATTATTATAATTTTCCAATACATCATTAATTAAATCCATTGCGTCTTTAAAATCAAAATTTTTTCCAGCAAGACGCTTTGCTAATTCGTTTTTGCTTTTTAGATTAATTTTTGGATAGCGGTTATTCATTTTTGACTAATTGTTTTGCCTTTTTGTTAATTAAAAAAAGTTGCATTTTTTCACCAAATTGTATGAGTGACTTTTCTGCAAAAGATACATTGCCGACATTTAAATCTTTATCAGCAAATAAAAAAGGTGTAATTGAGCTTGGATGAACATCAAGAATTTGAGCAAGCTTTATAATAAAGCTTTTTGACACCTCTTTTTGCCCAGATTCAATCATGGCAACAAGTATTTGAGATACTTCTAACTTTTCAGCGAGCTGTTTTTGCGTTAGCCCACTTGATTTTCTAATTTTTTTTATTAAGTCTGGGAAAGCAAACATATTTTAGAGAGATTAAAGGGCGACTACATTATGATGTCCTTGACTATACGGACAATTTGCAAAATGATTCGCAAAATCCTTAATGTCTTCAAGAACTTCATATATAATCGCCCCTACACATGGAAGGTCCAAATTAAAACTGAGCTTTAAATAATTGGTTTTAGCCATATGTTTGAGTAATTAAAATATATTACTTAAATCGACCTAGACGCAATTACCTAAAATTCCACGATCATTATTATCCGTTAGAACCTTCCATCATAAAACCTAATGACCGTTTGAATATTAGGTAATCACTGCCTACAACTATATGCTCTAAGCTATTTACTAATAACTGAGAGCAAATTACTAATTAGCTGAGAAGCTAACTTTAGTCTGCTGGGCGGCCAAGAAACCGAAATCTTGATAGTTAAAGATTGGTTTGAGATGGCCATAGAGCCATCTAAATGACGGATTTGATGATCGAGTATTTTTAATTTGGTTATTAAATAACTATCAAGAGTATTATATACGAAAAGTATATAAAAGTCAAGAGCGATTTATCCACAGCTCCTATAAAAACACAAAAATAAATAAAAGATTGACATTTATTGATATTTTAGTTAAATTTATTTAGTTCAAGGTGTTCTAGTGATTAATTTAAATGTATGGCAGATCAAATTATTGGTATAATAATAATCTCCTTTGTTGTTTTGGCAATAATTTTTTTAGTAGTCTCGAAGAGCTTTCGGAAGTCCGTATTTCATCATATTAAAGAATGGATGGCCAAGAAAGTTGGCATGGCCTTAATTTTTTTGATAACATTGATAATAATAGTATTAGTTCTTGGATTTATCAGTAGATAGAAGTGATATTATTAAATCAATTGTGTTCTATTAGGTAATCCATCAAAAAAGTTTTCCAACTTGTTCGATTAACCACCGTTAGTAGAAACTTGGAATAAACGATAGCCGTTAGCAAGATTGAAAAAGCCGAAAGCGACAACCACTATACCTGCCAAAAGGAAGAAGATCTTTGATTTCTTTTTTCCGGTTAAGGCACTGAGGCCGCCAATACCGAGTAATCCGGGAGCAGTTCCTAAGGCGAATAGGGCCATAACTAGGCCACCTTGCCAGAAACTACCAGTTCCAAGAGCATACACTTGCATTGCTTGGGTGAAGCCACAAGGCAGGAAAAAAGTCAGGGCGCCTAGAAGAAGTGGATTATTTATTTTAGCAATACGTCCGAATTTTTTGGGTAGAGAAAAATCAAAACGGTTGATTACCGGTGATATTTCTAAAAGCTTTAGTCCTAATACTAAGATGACAATACCAATAATTATAGTGATAATGCTGTTAGTTAGAATAGATATTTTAAGAGCTGAACCCGCTAGTCCTAAAATTCCTCCTAACACAAAGAATCCTAAGATGCGTCCTAGATTAAAAAATATTTGTGGTTTGAATTTTTGTGCTCGACTTGCCTCGGGGTGATTCTTGGCGTAATTAGCAGAGACGCTTAAGACAAGGCCGCCAACTATTGCTAAACAAGTAGAAACACCGGCGACCAGACCAATCAGAATCGCCATTGAAGCTGAGAAACCGTCTTGAGCTATATTTCCGAAATCAATGACATTGGCTCTGTTTAAAAGCCAATAAATAATTAGGACGGCAGCAAACACGGAGAACCAGTAGCTGAAGCCGCGGTCGTTATTCGCTTCTTTATTTTTTTGACCCTTGTCTTCATTGGAGCCATTTTCTCGGTATTTGCCCAAACCGTAGCCAACAGCTTTAAGGCTAGCGCCTACTTCTTGCATGCTCGGCTCATCACCTTCATAGATTATTTCTGCTAGCCCGGTTTTATGATTCACCGACGCCTTCTTAACATTCTTAATTTCTTTTAAACTATCTTCGGTCAGGATTTCGCAGGCCTTACAGTGTAGGCCGGCGACTGGCACGACAAGCTTGTTTGTCATATATTATCCTATTTAATTTTTTAGTTGGCGCTTTAATCGCCGTTATTATTTACTTCTTAAACGATCTACTTTCAGTATCTCCTCCACCATCTTAGTTTTTAATTTTTCATTTTTTGAAGCCATGGCATTTTTAAAGCATGATTTTAAATGGCGTTCCATCAACATTTGATGGGCAGATTTTAGTAAACCAATTGCTGCTAGATTCTGCTGCATGATATCGACACAGTACTCGCCTTCTTCCAGCATGTCGATTAATTTTCCGGTTAGGCTGTTAACTTTTTTGAAATTGACAATGATGTTTTTTTTATCTTGAATCATATTTTTATTTTGATATTAATCTTATAATACCATCACCTGGGGTATAGGTGTTAGAATTACACCTCTTTAGTAAAAGATGAGTCAAGTACTCATTCAGAAGTAGTCAAGTGCTTGACTCAAGACGAGTTAAATATTGGCCTGAGCGACTTCGCCAGTTTCTTTGAAACATTGATTTTTTCCCTTAAATATGGCAAGATAATTAAAAGATTAATAAGAATAATGCTTGTTTATTAGCTTTAATTTTTATTCAAGCTTACCGTCCTTAATCGTATCTTATGTTAAATGCAGCTCCTCTGGCTTCTCTTTTTCGACCCTCTTCTTTGGAAGAGTTTGTTGGCCAGGAAAAAATAGTCGGCCAAGATACTTGGCTTTGCCAGGCGATTAAAGCAGATCGCGTGCCATCTTTGATATTTTGGGGACCTCCTGGTAGCGGTAAGACGACCCTGGCTTTTATTATTGCCAAAAAAACCAAGTCTGAGTTCTTGGAATTCAGCGCCACCGGTAGTGGCGTTAAAGACTTGAAGTTGGTAGTCGATCGCGCTAAGGAAAACAAGCGCCTTGGTCGCAAGACCATTCTTTTTATTGACGAAATTCATCGTTGGAATAAGGCTCAACAAGACGCTCTTTTGCCACAAGTGGAAAACGGAACCATTACCTTAATTGGCGCAACTACTGAAAATCCGAGTTTTGCAATTAACAACGCGCTGTTGTCTCGAGTTAAGCTGGTGGTTTTAGAGGCCCTATCTATTTCTGAACTCGATGTAATTATCAAGATGGCCACTAAACGCCTAGGTATTAAAATAAAAAAAGACCTGATTCGACTTATTTCTAGCCTTTCAAGTGGTGATGCTCGGCGTGCGCTAGGAATTTTAGAAAGTGCGTCACAGGCAGAAGGAGAAATCTCTGCTCAATTAATTAAAGACATCATTAGTAAGCCTGGTCTTTTGTATGATAAAACCGGAGAAGAGCATTATAATCTTATTTCTGCTCTTCATAAATCAATGCGTGGAGGTGATGCTGATGCGACTGTCTATTATTTAGCGCGAATGATTGAGGCAGGGGAAGATCCATTATATATCGCCAGGCGTTTAGTGCGCTTTGCTTCTGAAGATGTTGGCTTAGCTAATAACAGTGCCTTGATGTTAGCGACAGCTGCTTATGACGCTTGTAAAAACATCGGTCTGCCCGAATGCGCTGTTAATCTGGCTCACTGTGCTATTTACTTGGCCAAATCACCGAAAAGCATCGCTGCTTATCAGGCCTACAATCAAGCTCGCGCTGAAGTGGAAAGCAGTGGTAGCTTGCCGGTGCCGCTTCACTTAAGAAATGCGCCGACTAAACTAATGTCTGAGCTCGGCTATGCCAAAGGTTATAAATATTCGCCCTTAGAAGATGATAGCGGTCAGGCTTATTTGCCTGACAATATAAAGCATAAGAAATTTTTACCCTAATTTCCTAACCTGTTGTTGCTATCAGTCTATTTAATACTTAACTCAATTTCTTTAGTGCCAGTTTATAGCCACGTCCCGGGAAAGTATGAATTAAATTACGCCGCCCCTTGGCGTTTATTTTTTTTCGTAAGCTAGCGATATGGGTTTCTATTGAGTTAGAATAAGGGTCAGCATTATAATGCCATACATGTTC
Organism: uncultured Gammaproteobacteria bacterium; assembly: GCA_964350915.1. GTDB lineage: Bacteria > Patescibacteriota > Patescibacteriia > Patescibacteriales > UBA12465 > UBA12465. The sequence continues at coordinate 5,930 of CAYGLM010000037.1, forward strand.
CAGAATTTCTCCGCGTGAGACTACTTCTCCTTGTCGTCGCCAAAGATATTGTAATAGACAATATTCGCGTTTAGTAAAATATAATTCTTTTCTCCCGCGTCGGAAGCGGCCGGCATCTGTCTCAAAAAATAGATCAGCCAAGCGCTCGGCGGGAAATTTTAATTCAACTGGTCGACGCAGTAGGGCTTTAATTTTTAGCACCAACTCTTCTAATAAGAACGGCTTAGTCAGGTAATCGTCTGCGCCGAGAGAGTATGCCTCTTCTTTATCACTTATCTCAGCTCTTACAGTAAGCATAATTACTGGAACGCTTAATCCAGACCGACGTAATTCTTTTAATAGATTTGGACCGGAAAGCTTGGGCAAGGAACAGTCTAGGACTATTAGTTCGTAGCCGCCGCTTTTAGCCATTAATAATCCCTGTTCGCCGTCTGTGGCGGACTCTACTATCAGCGATTCAGCTGCCAAGCCTTTGGTAATTAAGGTAATGACACTTTGTTCGTCGTCAATAACGAGAATTTTCATAAGTTTTTTGCTTAATTTTATAATCTAATCATTATTTTAATTATAAAGATTTCTCCATAAACTGCGCCTAATCTTTTATTTATCAGAAAATGAATTGTCCTAAAATGATTGCGTTAAATGTATTGACTTAAAATCGTCTATAGTTGAGATTAGATTGCGGAAAAAAGGAAAAAATAGTAAAATAAGAATATAGTCCGATATGGTATAATTTGACATTATGCCTTCCGAATTAGTTTGTGTCGTAGCAATATTTATGATGAAAAAGATTTTATCGAAACAGGAGCCAAAAGGCACCAGTGATTGGTTGCCGGGTGAATTTTGCGTACGCAAATATATTTTTGAAACTTGGCGCCAAGTGTGCCTACGTTATGGTTTTGAAGAATATCTCACACCGCTGGTAGAAAATTCCGATATCTATCGCGCTAAATCAGGTGAAGATGTTGGTGGCAAGGAGCTCGTTAGTTTTAAAGACCTAGGTGGTCGAGATTTGTCTATTCGTCCGGAGATGACCCCGTCAGTTACTAGACTTGTTTCTAAGATTTACACCTCCAGTCCTAAACCGTTGAAATATTTCTCAATTGCTAATTTCATGCGCAATGAGAAGCCACAGCGCGGTCGTAATCGAGAATTTTGGCAGCTTAATTGCGACATCTTCGGTAGCGATAGCTTGGCAGCCGATATTGAAGCGATGCAGATGGCCTTAGATATTATGTTGGAATTCGATGCGCCGACTGATTCTTTCGTTTTATCAATAAACAGTCGTCGTTTGATTGACGGTATTTTGGAGTTAAGTGGCGTATCGCGTCTTAAAAGTGAGCAGAAAGCCGTAGTTGTGCGTACTTTAGATAAATGGAACAAGCTATCAGCCCCTGCTTTAGAAGAACGTTTGCGGGAGGCCGGAATGAAGAAAGAAGCGATTTTAATTTTGGAACAATTTATGAAAAGTCGCAGCTTAGCAGAAGTTGCCGATAAGTTACCTGCTTTAAAAGGTAATTCGGGCTTTCTTGAAATTAGTACAGCACTAAAAAATTTATCAGACCTTGGCTACGGGGACTATTTAGAGTTTAATCCGACTGTTATTCGCGGCTTCGATTATTATGATGGCTTAGTTTTTGAAGTTTTTGATAAACATCCTGATAATAACCGCGCCCTGTTTGGCGGTGGTCGCTATAATGGTTTAGCAGAAATTTTTGGCGAAAAGAATTTTCCCGCAGTTGGTTTTGCTCCTGGTGATGAGACTACAAAATTATTCCTGGAAAGCTGGCATCTCCTGGATGGACTAGACCATGGTCGTCGAGAAAAATATTATTTACCCCTTTTGGATAAATCTTTGACTCTAGAAACAAGGCTACTTGCTAAAAAGTTACGTAGTCGCGGGTTGCAGATTTTTACTGGCCTAGAAGCGCAGAGGATTAATAAAGCTTTAGAATTTGCCGACAAGCAGAATATGGGTAAAGTCGTTATTTTTAATCAAGATGAAGTTGCGCGTAAGATATATAAAATTAAAGACATGCTGACTGGAAAAGAAGAGGAGAAAAAAATATAAATTTAAATAATAAATAATTTTTTAAAAATTTATGTCTCAATTAAAAAAAGAATTCGTC
>CAYGLM010000038.1:0-1590 GCA_964350915.1 uncultured Gammaproteobacteria bacterium
ACGATTGCCGATATGGTTAGTTTGTTGGGAGAGAACAGATTGTTAACTAAAAAAGGCTTAGAAATATTAAATCAAGGAAAGCGATTGGGTCTAAAAGAATTACTAAACTCTGCCAAGGTTAATGGTGATAAAAAATTAGAAGCTTGGAATGTTGGCTGGCAGATAGCACCACGGTTAAATGCGGCTAGTCGCTTGAGTCATGCTAATACAGCCTTTGCTCTTTTGATGACGACTGACGAGGATGAATCCAAAGAATTAGCAGAAGAGCTTAATCGCCGCAATCAAAGCCGTCAGGAGATTACCAAGGATATAACTGAGCAGGTGGAAAAACAGATAGATGCGAATAATCTTCCAGAAATTATTATCGGCGTTGCTGGTGAAGATGAAATTTGGAATGAAGGAGTGATTGGTTTGGTGGCAGGGCGGATAGCGGAAAAATATTATCGACCAACTTTAATAATTACTCGTTTAATAGAAGAAGCAGAGTTTGATATTGAAAAAAAGAAGTTGGTGCCGAAAAAGGTAGCCTTTAAGGGGTCGGGACGTTCGATACCAGAATTAAACTTGATTGCTGCTATTGAATCTTGTTCTGAAGACCTGGATAAATACGGCGGCCATCCGATGGCTTGTGGTTTTTCTGTGAAATCGGAAGAAAAACTCGCTTCTTTTAAAAATAAATTAGTAGCGATTGCCAGGCGGGAGCTAGCAGGAAAGAATCTTGTCCCTAAATTAGAAATTGAAGCTGTTTTACAACCGGAAGAAATAAGTTTACGTCTAGCAGATGAAATTTCCCGATTAGCGCCTTTCGGACAGAATAATCAGCAACCAAAATTGGCTAGTTATGATTTAACCGTGGAGGATGTAATGGTGATGGGATTTGATAATCAGCATATAAAAATAAGGATTTCCGGAATCTGGGCCTTGGCCTTTGGTGGCGCTGAAAAATATCAGGGCGTTAGAGTAGGAGATAAAGTTGACGTCGCTTACTATCTTGAGGTTAATGAATTTAATGGTCGCCGGGAAGCGCAGTTGAAATTAATTGATTTAAAGCCAACAGAAAAAATTTAGAATTGTTTAGTAGCAATAGCGCTAACTCAGCGGGATGGGTTCGGTCCTTAATTGCAAATTTTATGAATACAGAAAAATTAATTATTTTTACTGACGGTGGTGCGCGCGGCAATCCTGGTCCGGCTGGAATTGGTGCTGTTTTATATGACGAAAAAAATCAGGTTGTCGCCGAGATTTCTCAGTACTTAGGAGTTGCGACGAATAATCAAGCAGAGTATAGGGCTCTTATTGCTGCTTTGCGCGAGGCAACTCGCCTTGGAGCCAAAGAAGTTATTTGTTATCTGGATAGTGAACTGGTTGTTCGTCAGCTTAATCGTGAATATAAAGTAAAAAACAAGGACTTAGCGCCCTTGTTTTTAGATGTATATAATCTCAGCTTAAGTTTTAAAAAAATTTCTTATCACCATATACCGCGGGAAAAAAATGGAGCCGCGGACAAGTTGGCTAACGAAGCGATGGACAAAGCTCAGACCTAGTTAGCGTTGGTTAATTTGAGCAAGGACCAAGAGTCATTCTGCCAAC
>CAYGLM010000038.1:1690-7695 GCA_964350915.1 uncultured Gammaproteobacteria bacterium
TCAGTCGGCTCACAAACTGGCTGGGAAAATTTAGCGCCAATGTTTACTTGCAGTTCAGGGATAATAAACTTTGGCGGCTCGACTTGATTGGCTTTAGAAATAGTGTTTTCTTGGCAACAACAAATTGCTTTATTTGCTACATATAAATCAGGCGCATAAGTTGGTTTATTTCCAGAACAATTATTGTCAGGAAAATTTTTTTTACCACTAGAGCAACTCGTTTCCACTGTTTTCCTGGTTGCATCATCATAATAAATTGATTGTTTTTCCCAAGAACAAACTTCATTGGAGGCTGTTTGAGCTATTGGATTTTTTTCACAACAACAGACAGCTAGGGTGGCGCTGCCGGACTCTTGTTGATAAGTTGGCTTTGCTGTTGAACAAAAATTGTCAGCACTTTTAGTATGAATATCAGAACAGCCACCGGATGTTTTTATTTCCCCGCCTTGGTAAAAGGTTTTTTCCGCAAACCAGTTACAGGCCGCTTGTGAGCTTACAGGAACCAAAAAAATAATTTCTGCCAATAAGATTCCTAAAAATATAGCAACTGCTTTTTTTGGGAAAATTTTCATATTTTATATTTTTTAACATTCTCGTCAGCCATTTTTTGGATAGCCTTGATATCAGCGATCTTTAAGTGTTTGAAGCGCCCTTGCAGGCCTAAATATTCATTAACGGGCTTGGCTACAAAATTTTTATTAATACTAGAAGACGTTAGTTGACCGTTGGTGTATTCTAATAGAGGATAGAGACCGGTTTGCACGGCTAACTTTCCCATTAAAGCAGCTTCATCATAGCCGATGTCCCAACCCGGTATACAAGGACTCAGAATTTGAATGTAGGAAGGCCCGTTAACTGCTAGGGCTTTTTTTATTTTATTATAAATATCATCGGGATAGCCGGCAGCTGACTGGGCAACATAGCTCAGATTATGCGCCAGAGCAATTGCGACCATGTCTTTTTTTGTTTGAGTGGAGCCGATAGATTTTTCACCGCTGGGTGTGGTGGTAGTGGCGGTGCCATAAGGGGTTGCAGTTGAGGCTTGAATACCGGTATTAGAATAAGATTCGGTATCGTAGCAGATATAAAGAATATTTTCGTTTCTAGTCCACATGCCACTAATTAATCCTAATCCGATATCGAAAGTGCCGCCATCACCAGCCTGAACAACTACTTTAGTGTTTTTATTTCCTTGTTTGTTTAAAGCCGCTTTAATTCCGGAAGCAACCGAAGAAGCATTTTCAAATAAAGAATGAATCCAGGGCAGCCCCCAGGAACTGTGCGGGTAAGCAGTAGTAGTTACCTCTAAACAACCAGTTGCGTTGGCAATTATCGTATCTGCGGGTAAGGCGCGCATAACGGCTTGCACGGCTGAGAGTTGTCCGCACCCGGAACAGGCATTATGACCAGGAGAAATAAATTTTTGATTTTGTTTTTTCATAAGTATTCAAGCAAGTACTTATCTGATTTTTTAATATCTACGACAGGCAGAGGAGCTGACGTGGGTGTGAGTTTTTTCCCGCAAGACATAGGCATTATAATCACATTTATTTGCCGCTTCTTCGTATAAGCTATGATTTTGTTCATCACCGAAGTCAACCGCATATGATTTATTTACTTGGTATGATCCTCCGCTGCCGTAATGGCAAGAGCCGCAAGCATGAACACATTTTTCCTTTCCAAAAGGAGGAGGGTAGCAAATTGTTTTGCTGCAGTGACTTAAGTCACCAATATAATTGCTATCGCTGATAGAAGAAATTTCGCCTATGCCCTTAGGTAAATTGTCACGCATGCAGTTTAGTAATTGTGCGAGCTGTGGACTCATATCGCCAATTTGATTTTCTATGCCTGGCTGGAAAGCCCAACCGGTTGATGTGAAGGTCGAGCTATAAAGTGAGGATAGGTTGCTTATGTAAGGCGTGCAAGAATTTGTTTGACCTTCTTCGACGCCACATTTATGATCCCATTTGTGAGCAGGTCGATAATCAGAGATAACTATCGCTGTATTAGTGCCTCTTATTTGATCTACCTTTCCTAAGCATAATGTCTTGCATTCTTCTGGTGTCATTCCAACATTACTTGAACAAGTTTTTCGTGTTCCTTGCGTTGCTATGTTTATTTCGCACTCACAACAACCAAACCTATATTCTATCTGACTTGCAGATTCAATTGTGCCAACACCAATCATTGATATAGAGCGAAGTTGTAGGAGCTCAGGATTAATTGTGTTTAATAGCATCCAAGAGCCAAATAAAAGAATTAGTCCAGTGACGCTGCCAGCAATAATATTTTTTGCTTGACTAACTCTATTTTCACTGCCACCAGAAGTTAGCCATAAAACGCCTCCACCCATTAAAACAACAGCCGCCAGAATTCCTCCCAGACTTAAACCGTAATTATAGATTGCTTGAATATAGCGAGCGAGCAAATCGCTGCTAGTTCTACCACCAGATTCACTCCCGACTGGAGTAGGGCCAGACGACATGCCAGGAATGGGGACTTGTGGCGTAAATTCAAGAATACGATCTTTGGCCCCGAAAACTTCTGTGACTGGAACAAAAACTAGTAGAGTAGCTGCTAAGAAAGTCAGAATAGTAAGACTCATCGTTTTTTTTGCGAACGATTTTTTCATATTTTAACGCAGAAAAATAAGTTTGTTATTTTTATCCCCCGCCTTTTTAATTAGGCGGCTAATTGATTGTTGATTAATATCTTTTCCTCCCAAGCCAGCGACAACGTTTTTGATATTCTTTTTACTGCCGCCAAGAGCAGCTGCAACTTCAACCCCTAGGATTCCCCCTCCCCCTGGACTAAGCGCCTTTTCTATAATAATAATGTTTTGACTGACTGCCGCTGCTTTTCTAATTTCCTCAGCTGGGAAAGGACGAAAGGCCGTAATTTTTAATAAAGCGGTATCATGATGTTGAGGTAGAGTTGCCCTAATAGTTCCGGCCAAAGACCCCATGGTAATAATTAAATTTTTCGCCTTTTTAGCGCCATAATATTCGGTTAGACCGCTACCATTATTTCGATAAGAGAAGATTTTTTTTAGACGAGAATATTCTTTTTTAATTTCTTTTAAGCTAGATTGAGTATCTTGATATAATTTTTCTCTGACAGCCGCGTAAGCGTCGGGTGGAAAGAATCCGCCCATTGTGACAGGGTTTTCAGGATTAAGAAAAGTTCCCGCTATCGGTCTGTAATTAGGTAGGAATTTTTTAATCAATGATTTTTTAGGAATTACTACCGGCTCGTAAGAATGAGTCAAAATAAAACCATCAACATTAACGGCTACAGGGAGATTTAGTTTTTCGGCTATCTTATATGCTAATAGATGTTGATAAACCGCTTCTTGATGATTTTCGGCAAATAGCTGGAGCCAGCCGCTATCGCGCATCGCCATCGCATCGGAATGATCATTCCAGATGTTTATTGGTGCTGATACAGCTCGATTAGCGCAAGTCATAACTATCGGCAAGCGTAGACCGGAAATATTGTATAAAACTTCTGTCATTAACAACACTCCCTGAGAACTCGTAGCAGTATAAACTCGGGAACCGGCGGCACTAGCCCCTAGCACTATTGAAGCAGCGGCAAATTCACTTTCTGCGCGGATGTATTCGTAATCAGCCTTACCCTCTGCTTTAAATTTTGCTAAGTCCTCGACAATGTGGGTTTGAGGCGTGATTGGATAGGCAGAGATAACATCGGGTTCGATATTATTTATAGTCAAAGCAATAGCTCTTGAGCCTTCGAGAATTTGTTCATCCTGATTCCGTTTTATTTTTCTTGTGAACATTTAGTTGAGATTTATTTTAGTTTATTTTCCGCGCCCTTTTTTCAGCGCCTTTTTTCAGCGCCTTTTTTCAGCGCCCTTTTTCAGCGCTTTTTACTTATTGCCCTGAGCATCTATTTTAATACTCTTTCTCCATTTTAATAGCTTTCACCGGGCATTCCCGCACGCACAAGGCGCAACCCTTGCAGTAGTCATAGTCAGTACGTGGCTTTAGTTTTTGGTGCACTTCAATCATCTCGATGCAGCCTTCCGGGCAGAGTTTGGCACACAGGCTACAGCCAATGCACTTCTGATAGTCAGTAATTGGACGATGAGTACGCCAAGCACCAGTTTTATTATTAAGGGAAGTATTTGGACTGATAGTATTTTTAGGATTATTTTTCATATTTTTCTTGATAGGCGCGAGTAACAGCTTCAATATTTTTAGCAATAATTTTATTTCCCTTAGACTGAAATTTTTCCTTAATCGCCTGAGTGAGTGCTTCTAGGCTAATTAGGCCGGAGTGGCGAGCGAAGGCGCCAAGAATAACTGTGTTTACAATATTTTTACCAAATATTTCTAAAGCTATTTCGGTCGCTGGTGAAAAGAAAATATTTTTCGTCGGTAGACGTCGTGGTAATTGAAAACCCTGGGGCGCATTTATAACCATCATAGTTTCTTTGCCTAATCCCGCGACTACTTCAGGCTCATCAAGTAAGGTAGAGTCCTGGACTATTAGAATATCAGGAAACGATATTTGTTCTCTAGTTAGAATCGGCTCATCTGAGATGCGGGCATATGATTTTATTGGCGCGCCACTTCTTTCTACGCCAAAATGAGGAAAGGCTTGAGCATATTTTCCCGAATGGAAGGCGGCGATAGCAATAAGTTCGGCGGCAGTTACTACTCCTTGGCCGCCTCGCCCGTGTATTCTTATTTGTTGCATAGATTATTGTTTAAGATTTGAGGTCACAAGCATGCCGGTAACTAACTCTTCTAATTTATCGGCCGGGATATGTCCAGTAAAGCGATAATTATTAATAAACCAGGTTGGCGTTCCCTCGACTTGTAAAAATGTGCCGTCATTATAGTCTTGTTCTATTTGTGAGAAATGACGCTGGCTGTCTATACAAGCTTGAAACTGTAAAGCGTTTAACTGAAGTTCACCAGCTATTTCCGGCATCACTAATTCTAAATCCTCTACCGATACCTGTAAACGTTCCTGGTGTTCGAAGAAGATATCATGCATCTGCCAGAAGCGACCTTGTTCACCGGCGCAGCGCGCTGCGAGAGCTAAAAAGATGGAGGTGTCATGCAGCGGGTAGTCACGGTAAATAATGCGCACAGAATCAGGATATTTTAGGCGGAGTGCCTTTAGTCCAGCGTAAGAATCGCGGCAGAAAGGACAGGCGAAATCTGAAAATTCGATTATCGTTACCGGAGCATCAGTTGGTCCGTAGGTATTAGCACTGCGGCGGTTGATAGCTTCTAAATATTTTTCTTGTTGCTCAGCAATGTATCGAGCTGAAGACCCCTGGTTAATTCGATTAGCTTCCGAGATAACATAAATCAACGAAGCGGCGAGAAAAATACCCAAAAGGGAGGCACCAATAATAACAATTACTCCCCACCATTTTTTATGCCAAGGTTCAAGCTTTTTTTTGTGCTTGGCCTTCATAGCGGCATACTTTATCCTTTCATCTAAACCCATATTTATAAATTGAAAAAATATCTGCTTTCCAGTATGCTTGTATTATAGCAATAATTCAGATTTTATGAAATTAATATGAAGCTTATTTCCTGGAATGTTAATGGGATAAGGGCTATTACTAAAAAAGGTTTCGGTGACTTTTTGAAAAAAGAGTGGCCAGACATCCTTTGCTTACAAGAAGTTAAGATTTCTGAAGCTGCGCGCTTGGATGCTGCTTTAGATTTTCCTGGCTATGATGAATATTGGCATAGCGCTAGTCGCCCAGGATATAGTGGTGCCGCTATTTTGATAAAAAGTGGTCTCGCTGGTATTTTAGAAGTAAAGAGTGGTATTGGTGAGGACAAGTTTGATACTGAAGGTCGAGTGCAGATTTTGGAAACAGAAAATTTTTATTTATTAAACGTCTACTTTCCTAACGCTAATTCTGAATTGAGCCGCCTTGATTATAAGTTGGAGTTTAACGAAGCTCTGCTTAAACACGTGAAGAAGTTGGAAATTAATAAACCAGTTATAGTAAC
>CAYGLM010000039.1:0-6620 GCA_964350915.1 uncultured Gammaproteobacteria bacterium
GCAATATCAATTGACCCATGGACAATGTGTCTAAGAAAATGGGTACCTTCCACTTCTAGCTCGACTAATTTATATTTAACCATGGAAATGCAGGCTGGTACAACTGGGGGCACGCTCTATCCTCAAATTGAGTTCAAGCCGATTGGTACGGCTTTTTCTTGTTCTGGAACCAGTGTGTGTGCACAAGCGATTGAGGGAAGCGGCAAAGCTGGACCAGGACCAGTTGACTGTAATCTCAGCGGTAACGGTTGTGCTATCACTATTACGCCTAGCGATGATGTTTATCACTGGCAGGCACGCGTTCGTCACCTTAAGAGTGGTATAAATTATTATAGTTCTTGGGTTTCCTATGGTGAAAATGGTGAAAATGCGACTGACTTTAAAATTGATAAAGTGCCACCAATCATTTCATTTTCTGGCGGCAATACTTGTAACGATGCTGTTAGCCAACTTTCTACTAACGGCGCAACTATTTCTTGGAGTTTAAATGAAAATGCGACTGGTCAGCTTAGATATAGCAAGAATTCAAATTTAAGTAGCAGCGTATTATCATCAATCTCCTCAAGTAATTCTTTTCATTCTTTTGATTTAAATAATCTTGATTCTAATACTACTTATTATTTTCAAGTTACTTCTGTTGACGGGGCAGGTAATAGTGCATCACGACCTACTGTTTCGCCGTATTGTTCATTTACTACTTCCAACGTTACTCAACCCGCTAAAACAACCAAGTTCTTTGTGGCCTCAGTTGGCGCTACGCTTCCTGGAGGTTCGGCAACTAGCACAGATTTCTCAGTTTATGTCCCGGAAAATTCTGTCTCAGTAAAGAGTGCTTTTATAGAATTATCCGGCCACTCTTCCGTTAACGGTACCAACAATATTGCCATCTCAGTTAACAGTCAGGCAACTTCTACTTACGCTGTCGCCTCTAATGGCAATGCTTTCCGCGTTCTTTATAAGATTGACCCAGCTAATATTAATTTCGATCCAGTAGGTAACACTTTGAGTCTTAATCCGAGTTCTGATTTAAATCTGTCTTCGGCTGTTTTATTTTTAACCTATTCATTTGCTCCTTAATCTAAACGGATATGAAGAAGAACTTAAAATATAAAAAGATAATTATTGGAGCGATAATAGCAGCTGTTTTTTTGGCCGCCATTATTTTTATTATCATTCTTTTTACTAGCCATAATAATATCACCACAAACAATAACCAGGTCAGAGAGGCTGCTTTCCTTGGTATAGTAATTAATGATGATGTCAAAATTCCCGATACAAAAAATATTGCACCCAATGCTGGAGAAATTGTTGCTCGTGGCGATTACGCTGTAAAATTACAGCCAACCTCAGAAGAGGAAGAAGTTTTGGTTACTAAAGCCAAATTAACTTTAAAAGAAGCTTATAGTACAGCCGAAGCCTCAGCGCGCGCCTGGTCTAGTGATGCGCGTTTAGCGTTTATTAATTCTAATGGCGCGCTAGGGCTTGATGGTCGTTCTAGTTCTTGGCAAATTGTTTTTAATTCCCAACGGATTGCTAGTGGTTACGAAATAATTATTACCGAAGATAAAATTGTTAGTTCTAAACAAGTGACCTCTGAGAGTGAAGGTAATGAGCCGCCAGTTAATTGGTATGATTCTAATGAGGCGATTGCTTCTTTATCTACAATGCCTCAATTTTCAGATGAATATCTTTCAGCTTTAACTTTCTATTATAGCGTCTCAGCTGAGTCATGGGCTTATGCTTTAGCTCTGACTGATAATAAAACTGTATCCATGTGGGTCAAATAATTATTAAAAATTTTGCGAAGATTTTTTGGCTAGCCTGTCTGCTTCTGCTCTCAGTGCTAGTTTTTTGGCAGGTAACTTTAGCGGGCGATCAAAGTAAAACCAGTGAGTTCTTTGTTGGTTCTTATCCTGGTTCACTTAGTTCGACCACGGACTTTCCTTTTAATTTTTTATTTGGTGATGATTTAACCGGCGTTTCTAATCCGGTTAAGAGTGCTTTTTTTATTGTTTCTGGAGTTTATACGGGAGGCGGCTCTTTAGAGCTGATGCTTGATTCTGATCCAGCTAGCGCCCGAACTTTTAACCTGCCTAGTGTTTCTAAGCCGACCGATTTTAGCCTTTCCTATCGGGACTTATCGGGTAAATTAGAGCATACCTCAGCTGGTGTTTATAATCATACACTTAACATTAACTTGTCTGGTGTTACTACTAGCGGCTTAAGTGCTAAACTAGAAACTACTCATCAGTTCGCGCCTAAGGCCTGCGTTGACGGTCCAAGTACTAATCAAAAAGTTAAGACCAGTGAATTTTTTGTAGCGGGCCAAACCGCCAGCTTTGATTCCTCCGTATCTTTGCCAGTTTCGATTTATATTGGCGATGATTTGTCTGATATTAATGACCCAGTTAAATCATTTCATTTAGCAATTAGCGGTGTTTATACCGGTGGCGGAAATTTTTCTGCCCTGCTTAGTAATGACGGCCTAGGAACAAGTACAGATTTCTATTTGCCCAATGTATCTACGCCGACTAATTTTAGCTTTGTTTACCGGGATAAAGAAGAAATTGTTTCACCTGTTAGTGCTGGCACCTATAATTATCTATTCGACATCGCTCTTAGTGGTCCAACGATTTCTAATTTAGCCGTTAAGGCGGTTATGACCCATCGCTATAAGCCAGTTTCTTGTGGGGCGGGTTATCCTCCTTATGGTGATTTAATATCGGCAGTCTTTGATTTAACAAGTCAGACTGACGGACCTGCTTATAACTCGGTAATGTGGAAAGGTAAGCTTGGCGGCGCTAGTTTTGATCAGGGTCATGTAAAATTTCAATTCGCTGCCTCAGACAATTCTACTGGTCCCTGGAATTATGTTGGTGGCACGACCTGTAGTATTTCTGATTGGTATGAAGTTGAAGCTGGAGTGCCAATTGAGATTGCTTGTTACGATGATTTAAATAATAAGCGCTACTTCCGCTACAAAGTTCGCCTGTGTTCTGATGATTGTATTATGGGCGGGACTGAGACGCCACAAGTTGATGAGGTGGTTTTAAGTTGGAGTCCTTAATTATTTCTTTCTCATGAAATTAATTTTAAACAAGAAAGGATTTACGCTTATAGAACTTCTAATTTATGTTGCGCTTCTGGCGGGAATGACAGTAATGATTGCTGAGACTTTTATTATTTTAAATAAAGGGAAGGGCGGTGTGCAGGCAAAAAGTGAGCTTAATTCTAACTTACGTTTTGTTACGGAAAGAATTAAGCGCGACGTTTCCGCTTCTTCGGTTTTAGTTTCCCCGGTTAACACTGCCGCCACTTCTAGTATTTTAGAATTAACTATTGAGGGCGATATCGTGAAGTATTTTTTAAATAATGGTCAAGTTGTGCGCCAGGTTGGAGTTCTGACCCCGGAAAATATTAGCTCAGATAAGGTTAGAATTACTACGCTATATTTTAGTCGCATGGAAAATACAAATCCGGTTTTAGATAAAACAAAGGTTGGTGTCGAAATAAATATTTCCGGTGCCTATAATAGTACCAGTCCTGACTGGCAATATAGTAGCAGCGAAAAGGCGAGCGCTGATTTAAAAACAGATTTATGAAGAGTCTAAAAAGTATACCTAAATTTTTAAGATTAGAATATTCCGGGGTTGCCTCTGTGCCGACTGTTTTAGTGTTAACACTTTTGATAGTTTCGGCTGGCGCCTTGGTGGCTTCTATTAGTTTATCTGATAATCTATCAGCCAATGATAATAATAATTCCGGCCGTGCGCTCGGCTATGCCCAGCTAGGTGCGCAAGACGCTTTAGAGAGAATTGCGCGCAATAAAGATTATACTGGTTCATATGAGATTGAAGCGGAAAGTGGCGGCTGTGTTGTGCCTTATAATGCCTGTGTTAGCGTTAGTGTTTCCGATACTTCTCCTAAAATTGTCAGTGCTGAGGGACGGATTAAAGAAGTGGTAAGAAAAATCCAGGTCGATGTTAACCTGGATGAGAATGGTTTAATTGTTGATTATAGTTGGGTGGAGAATTAAACTAAAAGTTGAGCGTCTGGTGTTACCTAGTGCCGATAATAATTTCGATATCGTGGTCAGCCTCATCTTCTAAAATAGTTGTTTCATAATCGTATTGTAAAGATACGATTTTTTTAATATCCGTTAGGTATTGTGAAGTTGAGTCGTAATTAGATTTTGCTTTAATTACTGTACGGGTTAAGTTATCGCGACTACTGCCAATGCTAATGACGTTAAAATCCTCAGCCTGAAGAAGATTGCGCAAATCAGCAGCCAGGCCAGAGGTTTGAGTTGAGTTGACAACTATAATACTAGGACTGACCTCAGGAATAATTACAGTTGGCTCTTCTGCGACTTCATCAATTAGATCATCTTCAATTAAAGTATCATCTTCAATCACTTCCATTTCTATTTCTTCTTCAATGATATTATTTTCTGTGTTTAGAGGCGCGTTAGATGTTGTTAGTCCTAACTTTTTGGCCACTAGATTGTATTTATCTAAATGTAGTTGTCCGTATTTTTCTTCAACCACGCCCAGTTCGGTTGCGCTAAAAGTTGAGTTCATAGCCTGGCCGATAAATTTAACAGAATAGACGAAAGTTGTTAAAATTCCACCAATAAAAATAATAAATAACGAGATGTAGATTATTCTATCATGTTGTCCTGGTTTTGAATTTTTCTTTCTATTTATGAGCATAGAGGCTGCCGACTATATTTATATTGGAATTTTCTTGCCAACCACCTTTGCCACCACCAACATAGCTGATGCTATTTATTGAGGCGAAGTATGGTAGTTTTTCAAAATCTCTAAGGTAATTTGTGAAGCTTTCAATATTACTTTCCTCGATTGTTAGACTGAAGGTGATGGACATTAAATCGATTGGCCCCGGTGCATTAGTGGCTGGCATTGGCTGGCTGAAATTTAATGTCTGCTTAATGGAGTATTTTTTAGATAAACTTTCCATCGCATCCACAAAAGAAAGAATATTATAGACTGGCGGGATGGCGGCAGTTATTTTTTCTTGATAGTAAGGGTCAACGTCGGAAAAGTCAGCTCTGATGCTACTATTGACACTTTCTAGATTAGAAATCAAATAATCCATTTCTTTTTTTTCGGCCATACTCAAATTCATTTTCTTAATCTGCTGACTAAGAATAGAAATAACTGTCACTGCCAGTCCGATAATAATCAAACCAATCAAAGCTTTAATGCTAAGCCTTAGAACAAAATTGTTTTTTTTGAGCTTATTTAGCATAAATCAAGATCTTGTTTTTAGCAGTAAAAGTTAAAGAGAAGGGGATATCTGTCTTTTTGCCCAGATTATCAAGGGGAATATTGACTCCGCCGAATATGTCTGAAGACTCAAATGATTTTTTTAGGCGGTTGATTGCTTCACGATCAGAGGCTACGCCGACGACTGAAAAGACTCCCTGAGCGCCAGGTAAAGAAAGATTATTGATAATTATACCATCAACTGTTTTGTTTTTTGCCTCGGTAATTATTTTGCTCCACATTGGTTCTTGGGCGGCTAGATTTCCGGCTTGATCAATTAATTCATTAAATTCTATCGCCTTATTTTGTAAGGAGGTTGACCCACCGGAAGCAGACTCTAGATCAAAAGCGGAAATTTGTCGGGAGTAGTTATTTTGAATAGCGCTCATAAGCGACCAGGCCGCTAAGAAAGCTCCGACAAAAAATATTGCTAGCGCAGCACTAAGACCGATAAAAAAATTGGCAGTTGAGTTGGCTCTTTCTTGGCGATAAGCTTTTTCTGTTCCTATTTCCATCAAACTGATAATTTCATCATCTTTGCGGTCTATTAATCCGCGAACAGCAGCACCTAGAGACGGTAAATAAGCGGCGTTTGCTTGCCAGCCCTTAATAATTTTTAAACTTTCAGCGGAGTGTTCTTTGAGTAATAGCTTTTTTATTTTTAAAGACTTGCCTAAGAAGATAATTTTTTTCAAATTAACATTAAACCAGTCGTGGTAATTACTGATTTTCCTAATTTCTTTTTCTGCTTCAGAAGCCGAGCTCATCGGCGAAGTTTCTTGGGAGAAGATTAGATGATTATCAACTACAACAGATAAACAAGGACGCGCTAGACCATTTTCTACAACTAGTAGCGCTTCGGATTTACTTTGCTTAATTACTCTTGCTAGGCTAAGGGCCCTACTTTCTAGGGCGACAACCTTAAGTCCAACTTGCTTGGCAGCATTTAGTATCGGATTAGCGTCACTTTTTAAAATATAAGAAAGTATAATTTTTTTATTTGTTCCATCTTCCTGGATTTTCATCCAGTCATAGTATATTTCTTCTTTCTTTCTAGGTAGCTGTAAATCAGCCGCTAATTTCATAGACTCTTCAATTTTTTCATCCGGCATAGTGGCGGGAAAGGAATAGGGTTTGGTGTAGATTTTATCAGACGGTAGAGAAATAATGACGTATTTAATATTGTGCTTGTTAACGAAGCGTCCTAGTTTTGCAGTAAAGGCGGTATTAGTAAAATCTGCTTCAGGGCCACTTAATTTTTCTTCTACACTTTTTACTAACGACAAAGAACCCTTACTTTCTTTAAGTAGGACGAAACGTAAAAAACCATTC
>CAYGLM010000040.1:0-4453 GCA_964350915.1 uncultured Gammaproteobacteria bacterium
GGGATGATTAAATTAATTCTGTGTAAAATTTGTTAGTTTTATATAGTTGCATGCCACCGTTTGTCTGGCCCTTAGGAGGGCTGTTGCTCTCAGTTTCAAGGATTCAGTCGTGCGTAAATATTTACAGCGATCTCGGATGATATTATTCGTAGATTCCAGACAACCAGTAGTGTGTGGTAACCGTAATCCAGGATGATTTATATAAGCCCTAAAATTCCCCAGACGCCTAAGCATTTCATTACAGATCATATAATATCGTCTCGGACATTTTGGACCGCTGATTAATTCATACAGTTCTAAAGAATATTCTGACTCATGATTGATTGTTTTGAGCAAACGGCAGACGACTTGATATATTTCTTCCCGAATCGGCTGATCTGGCAGTTTCTTCCAAGAGCCAAGCTGTATCTGAAGTTGTTGCAGGAGATGAAAATGACATAGCTGTTGTACCCACTTTCGTTCTTTGGCAATTTCATGTAAACCCCTGAAACCGTCGGAAACCAGGGCTAATATCCGATTCTTAATCTCCGGCGGAAGACTGTCAAACATCTTTTTCCAACCGGCTCCGGTCTCTCTGCTCGGAAGAAGCAACGGATCTAAATAATGGGCTTTACCGCCAGTCACCGAACGGATGGCCATGACATACAGCGTCCAGCGCTTTCCCTGAAACGAGAACCAAATAGCATCTGCTACCGCAATGAGCCAGCCGGCAGGATACGGAATGACACGCTGACAATGCGGCATCACTTTCTTTAACCGATAACTGATTGTTTGTTGGCTCACCTTGTTTTTGTGTCGAACAATATGAGACGCCCTTTCGCCATTTACCAGAATGTCAGAAATTAATTTTTTATCCGGTCTTCTAGCTTTTCTACCTCGTTTCTTTTTCCAGTTTGTCCACGTTTTTCCGCACTCCGAACACTTCTTTCTTTTGCCACCAAATTTATATATTTTCGCCTGGCAGCAAGGCGATTTCTCGTGTAATTTATTCATACACGAGAATTATCCCCAAAAACGTACAAATTTACTATTACATTAGCTAATATTTTAAATATCTTTACACAGAATTAATTTAATCATCCCTAAAATGGTAAATTATGAAAATAATTTCTGATTAGAGATAGTTGTTATTTAGTTTTAATTTGTTAATATTAATTTACTTTATGCCAAAATTAAGTAGTAATCTGTATCGTCGCTGGATGTTTGTGCTTGGCATCTTAGCGACCGTCGCGTACCGCGCCATTGTTGTTTTGAATCATTATAGTCCGCTTTTAGTTCAGATTGCCTGGTATGCGGGCACGATTGGTTTTGTTTGGTACTTTAGTCATCGTTTCAAAGTGGAAAATCGTCGCGACCGCATTATTACGGATATGGATTTAGCGCGTAAAATTGAACAGGGCGAAATTTTGACAGAGGAAGAAAGAGGGGCGCTCGCCTATGTTCTTAAGGGCCTGCAGACCAGCTTGTCTAAATGGAATTATATAGCGATTTTTGTTTTATCTGCCATCGCTTTAGCATACGGTATTTATCAGGATTTCTTGAGTTTTTTGATTTAAAAATAAGGCTATTTAGACTTTTTGAAATAAATTGTCAACGGGCGCCGTATTTATTATAGAGCTGTATTAATTAAGAAGCATGAAAGAATTGACCGGAAACCGACCGGCGGCGGACTGCGCTTATAGCGATGAAGAGCTAGTAGTTCTCGCCCTGCAAGACAGCAAGTTTTTCGCTTTCCTTGTGACGCGTTATAAGGAAAGGTTTTTTTATTATCTGAAAAGTTTTGCTGGTTTTCGCGATGATGAATCTGAAGATGTTATTCAAGCATCTTTCATTAAGATTTATAAGCATCTCAACAGTTTTGATGATAGTCTAAAATTTTCTTCTTGGGCTTACCGTATCGTTCATAACGAAGCGATTGATGAACTCAGGCGACAAAAACGAAGTCAAGGACCGGCTCTTTCTGATTTAGATATTCCTGACGAATCGAATTTGATGACCGAAACAGATAAGAAGCTGGAAAAAGTTAAAGTGATAAGGACGCTGAAAGAGCTGAAGGATGAGTATCGTGAAGTTTTGGTGCTTAGATTTTTTGAACACAAAGAATATAAAGAAATTTCCGATATTTTAAAAAGGCCAATTGGTACAGTTGGCACCATGATTGATAGAGCCAAGAAGCAATTCAAGGATAAATATGAAAAATATGCTAGATAATTTAGAAGCAAAAATAATAAAAGAAATAGACAGCGGACGAGCACGGCCTTTGAGTCGAAGCTTCTTTTTGACCAAGAAGATTGCTGTTTGGATGCTGGTCGCCGCCTTTCTAATCTTGGCGGGACTTTCTTTGGCTGTTCTTACTCTCCTTATTCGTTACGGTGATTGGGATATTTATCGTTTTCTTGACTCTTCTCCGGCCGCCTTCTTTTTCCGCGCCTTCCCCTATGCCTGGTTATTGGGTGTAATTGGTTTCTTGGTAGCAGCTCTTTTCAGGACACGCCGAGCAGATGGTGTTTATAGTCGACCCTTTGTTTATCACGGACTAGTCGGTATTAGTCTAATAATAGTATTTGCTGGTGTCTTCTATTTTTCCGGAATAGGACAGAAGACAGAAACTTTTTTAGCGGGAAGCGAAATATATCGTAAAGCTAACTACTTACGTTCTTCCTGGGATAATCCGGAAAAAGGTTTATTGGCTGGAGTTATAGAAAACGGAATTGAGGAGTCCGTAGGCTCGGAAGAGGGGGCTAGTAATTTAGTTTTGCGTGACTTTAATAATCAGACTTGGCGATTAGTTTTGCCAGAAGAAGATTTTTTTGGCAGACATTTATTTCTTGTAGGCGAGAAGGTTAAAATAATTGGTCGCTTGGCTGATGCCGGCAATAATTCTGTATTCTTAGTTAGTGAAGCGCGTCCTTGGAAATGTGGTTGTCAGAAGTGTGCTCATCAAGCTGGCTCTTGTCAGCAATGTGAAAGTGGCGCTTGCCCTGTTTCTGGTGTTTGTCATGGCAGTGAGCGGTAAGTGAAATAAATTGCCGGGCTCAGCCGTATTATATTCAGAAAGCGCTTCTAATTAATTTAAGTTAATTTAACTTATGAAGAAAAACATTATTTTAGGAGGATTATCAGTAGCTTTATTTGCTGCCGGACTAATCTTCTTTGCTAATTCCGGAGCCGGCAATGCTGTTGCTACGGAAATGGAAATTAATCCAGTGAAAGAACGCCCCGCGGCTTGCCAACAGTTAATCAACGAGGGAACTTGTGGCTGTGTCGCTAATGGCGGAACTTGTGGTTGCGGGCAGAATGGTGGTACCGGTTGTCAGGCAGGGGGTGGCAATGGTGTTAATGCTGAAACTAGAGCGGAACGCCAAGCAACTTGTGGTTGCCAAAAAGCAGCACAAGCAGCGGCCGCCGCACAGCAATAATAAGCTGGCAAAATAAGTTAAGCAAAAAAGCTAGCAAAAATAAGCGAAGCGAAAATAAGCCAAAAGCTCCTTCAAAAAAGAAGGAGCTTTTTGGTTTTTGGGCGGGCTTTAAATAAGAAGAAGTTTTTCTATTACGAGATGATTTAAGATTTAGCGAATGATTTAGGAGGTGACTCTATCCTCTTGTTCCACTTGTTTAATAACTGTTTTTGCGGATTGGCTAAATTTCATGAGTAGGAATATTATTAAGCTGCCAAAAATAATTCCGGAAACATTAAGCAAATAGACAACGAAAGAATCAAAGAATATACCATATGATTTAGTTGCTAGAGCTAGCCCCATGGTTGCTAGGGGAGGCATCAAAGTAACGGTGACTGCTACGCCCGCCAATGAGCCGTTTAAATCTTTTTTAGCCCAAGTAAAGCTGGCAGCAGCACCGGCAGCAATTGGAATTAGAAGGGTGGCGTAATCGAAAGAATGCATTAAATTCAGGATAGCGATATTTTTTAGGTCGAATTCGACGACGAGACCAATGAGCATCGCTACCAGTAAAGAGGCGAGGGCGGAAATTAGGAAGATAAGGAAAGAGCGTGCCAGAACTTTGAGATCGACTATTACCATGGCTAGAGAAATAGACAAGATGGGGGAGAGAAGAGGGGCGACCATCATGCCGCCGATTAGCAGGATGATACTGTTTTTAATCAGCCCGGCAGCGACGATAAAGGTTGATAGAACTATTAAGAGATAAAATCCAGCACGAGGCGAAGATGAATTAATAATTGAGGCGCAGAATCCATCGCGCTCTTCTTTGGTGGTGGAAAAAGAATAAGTTTGCGGGTGCATTTTTCTACTAGCCAACTTGGTTAAGATGTTCATAATAAAAAATTAAGTTTATTTAACTTAATTTTAACATTTATCGCTGGCGTGGTCTAATTGATGTGTTTTTTGATTGTTGATTATTAAGTTGCGCTTATTTTGACAAGTGGAGAAAAATTTATTATATTGTTAGGGTAAAATTGAATAACAAGGAGAGG
>CAYGLM010000041.1:0-4183 GCA_964350915.1 uncultured Gammaproteobacteria bacterium
TGGTCACGTATTCAATATTTCTTCTGGGAAAAGAATTTCAATTAATGAATTAGTGCTTGATCCTAAGGTTGGTCGCTTGGAAATCCAACCACGAGCCTTAGAAAATAAGCCACAAACAGATGTCGTTATTGAAACTGACGGGGAAGATAATTAAATATCTCATACTTGCTGGATTACTAGCAGTTGTTATTCTTCTGGTTATCGTTTTTTCTTCTTACAAAGAACTCAAGGCGGCCGGCCTTGATGCCTTGGCAGGCAAGCGTTCTTTAGAAGTGGCCGCTTCGGCTGCTAAAAACCGAGAATGGAATCAGGCAGCTTCCGCCTCGGAAGAAGCGGGCGTAAAGATAGAATCAGCCCTTGCTTCCTTAGACAAAGTAAAGTCTAAAATGGCTTTTAGTAAAATTCGACTTTTAAGACAGCAAGTTAATGATCTTGAGTATCTATTAAAAACCGCTGAACTTATTAGTAATTCTTTAAATCGAGGCTTACCAATCGCCCAGAAGCTTGACGAGCTTTATGCAAATTCTGCTGAGCATCGTTTTGCCTCTTTATCGTTAGCTGATAAAGAGGAATTTTTTCGCTTAATCTATGAATCTGAACCAGAGCTAAACGGTCTAAGGGCGAATTTAGATTTGGCTTATCTTAATTTAGGTAAAATAAAAAGGATTGGCGTGCTCTGGCCAGTTTATAGTCAAATAAGTGATTTAAGGCAGGAAATAGAACAGGCTTCTCATCTTTTATCTCAAGCTGCCCCTATTTTGCGCTTACTACCAGCGTTTGCCGGCTACCCGAGTCGTAGTGAATTTCTAGTTATCATGCATAATAATGATGAGCTTCGTCCCGGTGGTGGTTTTATTGGTGTCTTCGGACTTTTAGACAGTGAAAATGGTGATATTATTTCTTTACAAACTTACGATAGTTACCATCTTGATATGCCCGCGGTTGGTAAGTGGATTATGGAACCACCAGCACCGATTAAAACATACATGAGCGTTCAAAACTGGTACTTACGCGACGCTAACTGGTCACCGGATTGGCCCACATCGGCCAGAAAGATTTTGGAAATTTATGCTGGCGAAAGTAACGCTGTCGGTAAAACTGCGCCCGACTTCACCGGTGTTATTGGCATTACCCCGGAATTTGTTTCTGATTTATTGCGTCTTGTGGGTCCAATAGAAATAGATGGAGAAACTTACACGCCGGAAAATTTGCAGCCTTTACTGCAATATACGGTTGAGGTTGCTTATATTGAACAGGGCATTCCTTCCTGGGATCGAAAAGATGTTGTCAACGAGTTATTAGCTGAATTAAAATCTCGTCTTTTTGCTTTAGAAACTGGTCGCTTGCCGGAACTTTTCGCTATTTTTGAAAACAACACAGCCACTAAAGATGTTCAACTTTATTTTCCTAATCCCGCCTGGCAATCTTTAGTTGTGGAATTAGCAGCGGACGGGAGTGTTAAGTCAACCGAGAAAGACTATCTCCTAGTTGTTGACGCTAATTTAGCTGCTTTTAAGAGTGATGCGGTTATGCGTAAGAGCATAGATTATGTTGTTTCTACTGAAGGGACAAAGGAGGCGCGCGCTGAATTAAATCTTGGCTATCAACATGATGGCGGCTTTGATTGGCGCACTACTCGTTACCGAAGCTATACTCGAGTCTATGCGCCTCGCGGCAGTCGTTTGCTGGAAATAAAGGCGCTTGATAAAGCTAATCTTGATGCGGATTCAATCACTTCTTATGATGACGTTTCTCTAGATAAAACGGTTTTTGGATTTTTCTTTAGTGTTGAGCCAGGAACTAAAGGAACTGTTAGATTGCAATACGAACTTCCGGAGCGTATCGCCTCTAGTTTAGAGCAAGGGAATTATGAGCTATTAGTTCAACATCAAGCGGGAAGGCGGACAGAAAGATTTCAAGCAGTTGTTGTGGGCGAAACTCATCAAGCCAATCTTGATAGAGATATTGTTATTACTAATTAAACACTGTTAACTTATGCAGACTGAAGCAGAAAAGTATTTAATTTCCTTAATAGCTAATTTAGTAAAAAGAGCGCGTAGTGCTGGCCAAAAGCTTAAGATAATTAATTTAGGAGCAGCTAAGAGCACGATTGTTGAAGAGGCGGTTATAAAAGAGGTTGGCGCTGGCTTAGAAGTTTTTGTTTGTGATCGTTGCGATATTCAAGATTGTGCGGTTGGCGCACCTTACGCTCAGCAATCTTTTGTTTGTCCTTTAGAAGACATGACACCGATTCCTGACGCTACTTATGATGTTGCTTTTGCTAATTTTGTTTTAGAGCACGTACAGAATCCGCAAAGAGCGGCTAATGAAATGGCGAGAATAGTTAAGCCGGGCGGGGAATTAATCCTCAGTCTTTCTAATCCGCAAGCGCCGGAGTTTATTTTGGCTCGTCTGACACCAACCCGTTTTCATCAGCTCTTTCGTCAAGAAGGACATGATGAGGCCTATCCCGTTAAATATGCATATAAAAGCCTTAGCAATTTGCTTGTTGTCATGGCAAATGCAGGTTGGAAGTTAAAAGAAGAAAGAAATTTACCAGCAACTTATAGTTATTTACATCGATTTCCTGTTTTTGGCTGGTTTAGTCGAATTTATGATTTTTCCGTTTTAAAGTTCAAATTGAAGCCATTATTAGGGCACGCAGTTATGTATTGGCAAAAGGTTGACAAAAGCTTATAAACATTATACAATTTATAATCAATCAAGCAGTAAAAGCCGGAATCCTTGATTGCCGGCTTTTTGAAAAAAGTAATTTGCTTGCTTGCAAATAAAAGAACATTAACAATAAAAAATAGATAGTCATGAAAAACAATGGTTTAATTATTTTAATGCTGGCACTTATTGCTGGTCTTGTGTTTTTGATGGCCACTTCTAATAGTGACCAGCAAGTAAATTTTGCTAATCGGCAAAATGAACCCGCTTCTGCTCTTTTCGGGCAGTTAAACTCTAACAATGTCCAAGGACGTATTAATCCTGGAAGAATTACCCCTTATCCCGTGAAAACCGCCGCTTATTGGACTAGGCCAATTATGTATGAAAACGATGCTCTAAACTTAGCAAAGCACGACCTGGTAATTGTTGACCTAGAAAATATGTTCAATAACCGCCAAGTTTTGTTACTGCTAAAAAGTCTTAATCCTAATCTTAAGCTGATAGCTTACAGTAATCCGATGGAGATATTTACGGAAACTCACACCTCTCGTCCTTGGCAAGCACAAAAGATTAAAGAAATAATTGAAAGGCGCCAAGCCTGGTTACTTAAAACTATCGTTTTTGAAGCAGGTGCTAAAATGAGAGAAGATTACGCTCGTTTTTATCCTGGGATGACAATGCTAAATATGTCGTCTGTCTGCCCAAAAATAAATGGAGAGACTTATACTGAGTGGATTGCTAAAAAAATTAGAACAGAAATTTTGGTAGATTCTATTTGGGACGGTTATTTTATGGATAACGGGACATCTAATATTGCCTGGACTAATCATCAGGATGGTCAGCGTAAATCGATAGATATCGATGGTAATCGTCGGCCAGATTCAGATGCCTATGTTGACCTTAAATGGAAGGAAGGTGTTAATAAGTATTTAGATCTTGTTGTTTCGGAGCCGCAACCTTTTAGCCAGCGTCTTCTTTCTTTTCTTGGTAAAAAAAAGAAGTCTGTCCGAAAAGACATGATAATTATCAGTAATAAGGGCGACCTTTATCTAACTGATAGAGTTGACGGGAAATTCTTCGAAAAATTTCCTAACGACTACTTAGGTGATAAATGGGCTGGTGGCTGGGGACAATGTCTGCAGAATGCTGAGAAGACTGGCGAATATACGATTTTTAACGTCGCTCATGCTAATGAAACGATGTTTGCTCTTGCTAGCGCTTTGTTGCTGGATAATGTCTATATCTCTATTTCTCAAGACAACGCTGGTGTATTTCCTGAGCTAGAAATAGACCTAGGTCGTCCTTTAGAAAAATACCGCCACCAAAACGGTATCTATACCAGACGCTATCAACATGGCCTGGTCAGAGTTAATCCTTTAGCTAAAAAAGGGGAAATAATCCGATAATTTTTAAATATTTTGCCTAAAAATAATTTTTATGGTAAGATAATTTTAAGTCAGTTGATAATTAAGTTCTTTTAAGCGGGAGTGCGCCCGCAACAGTGTAAATT
>CAYGLM010000042.1:0-3023 GCA_964350915.1 uncultured Gammaproteobacteria bacterium
ATACTTAGTTGTTAATAAAATAACTTGTAAAACTATGCCACAAGTAAACAATCTGGAAAATCCAACCAAGGTCGTCCAGCCAGGAGGCGAGGTGGGAGGCAAGGAAGATTTGGGGAAGGATGTTAGTCCAGAGCTAGCACACGGTTTTCAGCAGGTCGCCGAAAAGCCGGACTACAAAGCTAACGGTAAAAGCACGGCAGAAATCCAAGCGGACATCCAGCGTTTTCGTGAACAAATTAAACTGGGCGAGACAAAGGATGCTAGCGGCAATTATAATGAAAAGTTAGTGTTAGAAAACGAGGCCAAACTAAAAGCAGCTGAGCAATTACTAGCCGATGCTCAAGAGAAGGCCAATAATGAAATTTTAATTGCGTCCTTGCGCCGAGAAATTCAAAGCTACCGTGAAAATATTAAAACCGGAGAAACAAAAAATGAAATGGGGCGATATGATGAAAAGCTGGTTCTAGAAAATGAGGCCAGACTTAAAGCGGCGGAAGAAAAAATTGCCACCTTAAGTAAAACTCGGGATTCATCAATGTCTAATCAAGCATATAGTGCAGTAAGACAGGAAGCTTCTGCCCTCGAAACAACAAGCTCAAAAGCACCGGTCAAGAAAAAAGGTTTCTTTAGTCGTCTTTTTAATTTTGGACAAAAACAAAAAGTATAAATCATAGAACTCCGATAATACAAAATCAGCTCCTCTAGAGGAGCTGATTTTTTTCTGAGCCGTTGACCGGGATTGAACCGGTGACCTTCTCCTTACCATGGAGATGCTCTACCAGCTGAGCTACAACGGCCTATATTCTTGCTTTCAAATCTTATTTCTTGCTTTCAAGTCTTCTTCCTCGCTTTCAAATCTTCTCCCTCCCCTTCAAAACAAAAAGCGCTTTAATGGGCGCCTATTATTTTCTTAGGCTTTACTCCGTCTCATCTTCTACTACAGGCGCTTCCGCTAATTCTTCAATCTCCTCCCTAATCTCTTCCAGCTTATTATTTTCAGGATTAGCAGCGGCTAATTTTTCAAAATATGTCCAAGCGGACGCCTTATCTTTCCTTATTATACTCAAATCCAAAATTAAATCAAGATAACGGGGGCTATTCGGTTCAAATTCCAAAGCTTCTAGAGCATTGTCAAACGCTGCCTCTAAATTTCCGGCATCACGCTCAAGCCAAGCTAAAGAAAAATATATTTCCTGCTGACTCAACCCTAATTCCTCATCCTCTGGATTCATCTGCTTAGATAACTTGAGCGCATATTCATAGGTCTGGCGCGCTTCGGGATATTTTTTCAATTCCTCGTAAACGCTACCTAGCTCAAAGAAGGCCCAGAGATTTTTTTGATCAAGACTAATAATTTCTACCAACTTATCCTCGGCTTCAGCAAATTCCTCCTCCTTTATTAATTCCTCAGTCTGACGAGCTAATTTTCTAATTCGCTCCTGCTTCTCATCTACAGGAATTTTTTCGCTCGCTTTGTAGTTTAGTCGAATTTTCTTTAAATTTTCTTGAGCAGAATGAAGAACTTGGGAAAAATATTTACTAAGACGCAAAAAGAAACGACCGATAAGGCCACTGAAGCGACTAATATCTCTTTCTAAGCGTGCCTTCATGATTGTATCTTTAAACTTCGCCTCCTTCTCGCTCGGCATATTATTCACATCTAAAATAGCCAAGGCGGGAAACTTCTTGATGATAATGGCCGCGATTATTGCTAGGGCGACAAGAACGAGGATGGAGGAAATGATGGTAATCATGATAATACTTACTAATTATTTATTATTTAAGTCGGAAAATTTTATTTCAGGACTGACAAATGACAGAAAAGTCATCTGCCTTCAAACTAGCGCCACCAACTAATAGCCCGTCAACTTGCGACTCAGCTAAAAATAGAGCGGCATTAGCGGCATTAACACTGCCACCATAAATAACACGCGGCGTTAGACCAGTGAACTTAGCGGCTTGAGATTTTAGGAAACGATGAATGGCACCTGCTTCTAGAGGAATAATCGGTTCGCCAGTACCAATCGCCCAAATTGGTTCGTAGGCAATGATGATATCACTAGCTTTTTTTAATTTCAATCCCTTTAAGGCTGCCTTCAACTGATTTAATAATATTGTTTTCGCCCTGCCAGCCTCTTTATCCGGCAAACTTTCGCCAACGCAGATAATTGGTACTAATTTTTCCTTTAAAGCCGCTTCGATTTTTAAACGAATCAGGTTATCACTCTCTTTCATAATCAAGCGCCTCTCACTGTGACCGATTATTACGTAGTGTGCACCTAAAGTAATTAAATCAACTGGAGAAATTTCTCCAGTTAAGGCGCCGCGACTAGCCGGGGCACAGTCCTGAACTCCTAAAGCAACTTTAGTTCCTGATATAATTTTAGCTACAGTCGGTAACGCTAAAAAATCCGGACAAGCAACTAGCTCATGCCGGCTATTTTTCAAAACACGTTTATATTCTTTTGCTAGTGCAAGGGCCTGACTAAGATCAACTTGCATTTTCCAATTAGCGATAATTATTTTCTTGGCCATAATATTTTTTTATTTTCCTGAATCCTGCCCAACATTCTCCTTTGCCCATTCAATAGTCCGCTTTATTCCTTCTGAGAGTTCAACGGCCGGTTCCCAATTCAAAACATCCTTCGCTCGCTGGCGACTCAGGCAACTACGGCGCTGCTCGCCTGCTTTCGCCGGTTCCTCCTTAACCTTCATCGGTTCGCCCAAAGCGATTTCAATTTGACGACGAACTTCCAAAAGGTCTACTTCCCGACCCAAACCAATGTTTAATTCCCCACGACAATCAATTTCCCTGGCTCTTACTAAGGCTTCAGCTACATCATCAACAAAAACAAAATCGCGCGTCTGCTGACCATCGCCAAACTGTTTACTTTCTAGTCCCTTAACCGCGTTATCAATAAAGATGGCGACTACGCCAGCTTCTCCGCCCTTAAACTGACGGGGACCATAGACGTTAGCAAAGCGCAAAATCGTATAATTAAGGTCGTATACCTGATAATAAT
>CAYGLM010000043.1:0-2831 GCA_964350915.1 uncultured Gammaproteobacteria bacterium
AAAAATCAACCGTTTTTATGCTATCTTTTTATAAATATGATATAATAAGCGTATGCCTGAAAATACCTTATCATGGCCCAAAATTGGTAATGAAAAAGCCGTGGAATTCTTAAGCCGCGTGGTTTCTGGCGGTCAAGTGGCCCAAACCTATATTTTTATTGGCCCCGATGACCTCGGAAAGTCAACCATTGCGCTGGCTTTTGCTAAGAATTTAATGGCGGAAGCGCTCGGCGACCAGGAGGGAATAAATACCGACTTACATATCCTAAAACGAGAAGAAGGAAAGAAATCGATTTCCATTGACCAAGTTCGAGAACTGATTAAAGAATTAAGTCTCGGCTCCTTTCTTGATTCTTATAAGATAGGAATTATTAAAGAAGCGGATACCTTAACTCCAGATGCGCAGAACGCGCTACTTAAAACCCTAGAAGAACCGCGGGATAAAGTAGTGATTATTTTACTAGCCGAAAGTGAAGAAAGTTTGCTGCCAACCATTCTCTCGCGCGCCCAGAAATTATATTTTCAAGCCGTTCCTTCAGAAGTTATTTACAATTATTTAATTGAAGAATATGGTGCCCAGAGGTCACTAGCTAAAGATTTGGCCAACATTTCCTTGGGCAGACCGCTAAAAGCTGTTCGTTTTTTAGAAAGCAATGATGCTTATGAGGCCTATTTAGAGAAAGCAAGAATCTGCTTACCTTTCTTGAGCTTAACTGTTAATGCCCGCCTTAAAGCGCTTGATAAGATGTTTAATGATAGAAGTTATAGTGCGGCTGCAATTGCCGGAGCGGAAGAAATTATTGATTTACTAGAAAGTCTTTGGCGTGACCTCTTACTGTTAAGCCTAAACCAACCCGAAAAAATTCAGCACTCTGCTTTAAAACCTGAACTAGACCTAGCCTTAAAAAGTATTGAACATTTAAACCATTTGTATTTGCTGGAGCGCTTTAAAATGACCGCTCAGGCTCGAGAATATTTAGCCGCGAGCGTTAATCCCCGGATTGTCCTTGAACAGTTAGCCATTAATTTATGATTAAAAATATGACAACTAAGTCAAACTTGAAGCAGCCGCTATTAGTAGTTTCTCTTATTATGGCCGCTTTTTTATTGTCTGCCTGCACGATTTCCACCAATTCGTCAAAAAACACAGGTATCGATAGTAGTGTTTTTCTGTCGACAGATAGTGGCAATTCCTGGCGCCAGGCCGTTTCTATGGCTTCGCCCGGGGAAGATAAAAGTATCAGTGCTGTTGAAGTTAATTTGATGAGTTTTGACCCTCAGGATAATTTAGCTGTCTATTTAGCCACTTTTAATAATGGCTTGTATTATACTTATAATATTGTTCAAGACGGCTGGGTTAAAGTAAAGAATCTACCGGCTGCGACCATTAATGATGTTAAGGTTGACCCCAAGAATAAATGCATGATTTATGCCGCTATAGGCAATCGTTTATACCAATCAGTTGATTGTGCTCGTACTTGGAATCAAGTTTATTATGACAATAATACGGAAGTAGGAATTAATACTATTGCGGTTGATCACTATAATTCCAAAAATGTCTATATCGGTACTTCAAGGGGAGAGATTATAAAAAGTATTGATGCTGGCGCTGCTTGGCGCACAATTCAACGTCTTGATAAAGAGGGAATTTCCCAGATTATTATCTCCCCGCTTGATAGTCGTTTGATTTTTGTTGCCTCTTCGAAAAATAGAATTTTTAGCTTTAATTCCAATAGCAATACGGATGCTGCTACTTCTGAAGATATTGAACGTAACTTTATTGTTGATAACTGGACTGACTTGAATACGGTTTTAAAGGATTATGATTTAGGTAAGAATTTCCGTGACTTTGTTGTTTGCGAAGCTGATGGTAAAATGTTTATCGCTACTAATCAAGTTATTCTTCGCTCCCCTGATACGGGTATTACTTGGGAAAAAATTAAGATTCTACAGCCAGAAAAAGATGCCGTTATTAACGCGCTCGCCGTTGATCCGAAGAACTCTAATAACATCTATTATGTAACCAACACGACTTTCTTCCGCTCAACTGATGCTGGTACAACCTGGATTACGAAGAAATTGCCGACAAATCGCGGCGGCCGCGAATTATTGATTGATTTTAATGATCCACGCGTAATATACTTAGGAACTAAACGGTTAGATAAATAAATAGTAAATAATAAATAAAAAATATATGAATCAATATTTAGAGAAAAAACAGACTGATTTTGCTGGCGCCCTGGAATTCTTTAAGAAAGACATCGCCACTTTACGCACCGGTCGCGCTAATCCAGCTTTATTAGATGGCGTGCAAATTGAAGCCTATGGTGTTATGAACCCTCTTAATGCTTTAGCTAATGTTACCGTGGCTGATGCGAGAAGTATTTTAGTCACTGCTTGGGATAAAGGCGTTTTAAAAAGTGTTGAGAAGGGAATTATTGATGCCGGTCTTGGACTGGGTGTGGTAAATGATGGTGACAAGATTCGTCTGACCATTCCTTCACTTACTGAGGAAAATCGCAAGGAACTGGTCAAGAGATTGAATGAAAAAATGGAAAAAACCCGCGTTATTTTGCGTCAGTTACGTGAAGGCGTCAAGCATCAAATTGAAGGTGCTTTTGAGGAAAAAGAGTTAAGCGAGGACGATAAGTTCCGCTTTATTAAAGAATTGGATGAGTTTTCTGCTAAGAAAAATGAGGAGTTAAAAGATATCCGCGACAAGAAGGAGCAGGATGTTATGGAAATCTAACCAAGTAATTACATGTTTTTAACGATTATTATTTTCATTGCCGTTTTATCACTACTAGTCTTTGTTCATGAGCTTGGCCATT
>CAYGLM010000044.1:0-2742 GCA_964350915.1 uncultured Gammaproteobacteria bacterium
CAATGAAGCAAGCTAATATCGGCGTAGCGATGGGCTCAGGCACAGATGTGGCCAAGGAAACTTCAACCATGATAGTGGCTGATGATAATTTTTCTTCGCTAGTTAATGGTATTGAAGAGGGTCGCTCTGCTTACAGCAATATCCGTAAAGTAATTTATTTTACCATCTCCAGCGGTGCGGCTGAAATCAGCATCTTTCTTTTCGCCTTACTCGCATTATCCTTCCTTCCTCTAGACACCCTGATTATTCCCCTAACTGCCGTGCAGTTGCTTTGGTTGAATGTGGTTACTAACGGTATTCAGGATATAGGACTAGCTTTTGAGGGTCGCGAGCCAGGAGAAATGAACAAGCCCCCACGCCCGCCTAAAGAAGGGATTTTCAATCGCTTAATGACTCAGCAAACTATTATCTCTGGATTAATTATGGGTGTCATTACTTTCGGGGTCTGGTTCTTTTTAGTGCGCGCCGGATACTCGACTCAATACGCCAGTAATTACATCATGATGCTGCTCGTTCTTTTCCAAAGCGTCCATGCCTTTAACGCCCGCTCGGAAACAACTTCTACTTTCAAAATCCCGTTGAAGAAAAATTTGTTCTTAGTAATCGGCGTTCTAGCTGCTCAAGGTTTACATATTGCCGCCACCTATAATCCTTTCATGCAAAAGACTTTGCAAATTCAACCAATAAGTCTCAAGGATTGGCTCAGCCTACTTTTCTTGGCCTCACTTATTCTCTGGGGCATGGAACTATTTAAGCTGATAAAAAGAAAGAGGCTCAAGGCGACGGTTTAGATGGGCTCCTGCTTTAAATTATTATAAGACACGATTGGAAAATAAAAAAACTGGCCGGTAAAGGCCAGTTTTTTATTTAACTTATTTTCTGCGTAAAGCGTAACTGGTACTCTGAATTAGCTTTGAGGTACAGCGCAACCAGTTTTTCCTGCTAGCTGCTCAAAGGATAAAACACCCATCTCACGACTGCCGTCGGCGAAAACCCAAGTAGGATAAGCTTCGATGTTTGCTTGTTGACAAGCTGGAGTTTGACCCTGGCTGCCAGTTAAAGCGCATTCAACATAAGGTAAGAAGTCGGCCGCAGTTGCGAATTGTTCTTTTTGTGCATTACAGAAAGAGCACCAAGAAGCGCCGTAGAAAGTAGCCCCATTTTCACCTAAACATACCGCAAACTTTTCTAACTCAGAAGATGCTGGTCTGTCTGGAGTAACAATGTTGGGAGTTACTTGACCACTGTTGTTACTGGCGTTGTTGTTAACACTAATCTTAGTGTCTGTTGAAGACTTGTCAGAATTAGCGATAGCAAAACCAATGAATACTAGGACGGCAACGCCGGCCAGAATCCAAAAAAAATAATCTTTTACCATTTTCATATCTTTGTGTAATTACTAATTACTTAGCGCAATTAGTTAATAATTAATTATATATAATAAAGCGAAAATAAGCGTGAAAAAATTATATCACAAATTTATAACACCTTCAAGAAGCTGAACTTGCCTTTTTGTAAAACTGATGCGGAGACGACAATTAACGCAGAATCGTTTACAACCTCGCCATTAATCTTAACACCTCCTTGCTCTAAAACACGCCTAGCTTCAGTCTTAGATTTTACTAGACCGGAATCAACTAAAATAGAAACAACGTCTCGTTTTGTCGGCGTAAATTCTGACATTTCTTCTGGCAGTTCTTTATGAGAAATTGTTTTAATAAAATAAGCTTCGGCTTCCTGAGCCTCTTTCTCAGAATGGTACATTTTTACGATTTCCTTAGCGAGCGTCAGCTTGATATCGCGCGGATTAGCGCCATTAACCAACTGCTTTTCGTAATCGGCAACTGCTTCTAAATTAACCCTAGTTAAAAGCGTAAAATATTTAATAATAAACTCATCCTTCAAAGACATAATCTTGCCGAACATATCATTAGGTGCATCAAAAAGATTAACTGTATTGCCAAAACTGGAGCTCATCTTACGACCATCAAGTCCTTCAATTAACGGATTAGTAATTATATCTTGTGGCTCTTGACCGTAAAGACGCTGTAAATCCCGACCAGCTAAAAGATTAAATCTCTGATCCGTACCACCAATTTCTACGTCAGCCTTAACCTGAACCGAATCATAGCCCTGCATTAAAGGATATAAAAGCTCGCGCAAAGACACGCGCTTGCCTTCATCAAGACGCTTTTTAATATTTTCTCGAGAACTAAATTCATTCAAAGAGAAGGCGTCGGCTTGACGACCAATATCTTGATAGCGTAATTCTCCCAACCATTCACTATTATGATAAATTTCTGCCTTATCAATATCAATAATCTTTGAAGCTTGAGCAATATAGTTCTTCAGATTTTCGGCAATAACTTCTTCAGACAGCATTGGACGTTCGCTTTCCTTGTCGGAAGTGTCGCCGATAATGCCGGTAAAGTCGCCAATGATAAAGACTATCTGATGACCAGCTTGTTGAAAATCTTGTAATTTCAAAAGCGGAATAGAACGGCCGAGATGAATGTTGGGGCTGGTCGGATCGATGCCGAGCTTAATACGTAGCTTTTTACCAGAAGCCAGCTTCTTTTCCAGATTTTCACGGTCAATTATTTCTTCGATACCACGCTGTAGCAAGTCTTGCTCTGCGTGTTTATCATTATTTTTTGCCTTCATATTATTTGACGTAAAATAGCGTACAATTATTTACCTAAATTCTAAAAAAGATTATGGCGTTAACCTGTTAACATCACG
>CAYGLM010000045.1:0-2583 GCA_964350915.1 uncultured Gammaproteobacteria bacterium
GCCCCATTTGCTACTATCCAGACACCAAAGTAGTAGATTCTCGGGTAGCAACCGATGGCCTGTCTATTCGTCGTCGTCGCGAATGTTTGAAATGCGCCTTTCGTTTTTCAACCTATGAAGAAATTGAACTTCTGGACCTGGTAATAGTCAAGCGTGATGGGCGACGTGAGGCTTACAGCCGAGAAAAATTAATAGGAGGCTTGAAGAAGTCTTGTGAAAAAAGACCAATTACTGAGGATCGGTTCAAGCGCTTGATTCATGCCACCGAAAGAGACCTACAACGCTTAAAAAAGACCGAGATAACTTCTAAGCAAGTTGGCCAGGCAGTAATGAAAAATTTAAAAAAATTAGATACAGTCGCCTACATTCGCTATGCCTCTGTTTATGAATCGTTTAAGGACGCTCAAGAGTTCCGCAAGGAATTGAATAAACTTATTAAAGAAAAAAAATAAATATAAATTCCTATGTCCGAAACCATTAGCAAAATCATTAAGCGCTCCGGCGAAATTGTTGATTTTGATCAAGAAAAAATTGCGCGCGCTGTTTATAAAGCAGCCCTAGCCACTGGTCATGATGATAGGCATCTAGCTAAAAAACTAACTGATCAGGTAGTAATGAGGATTAATAAGAAATTTCATAAGAATAGTATTCCGGCCGTTGAAGAGATACAGGACATAGTTGAAGAAGTGTTAATGGAAAATGGGCAGGCCAGCATTGCAAAAAGTTATATTCTGTATCGTGAACAACATCGACAAATTAGAGATATAAATACTGACTTAGTTGATGAAAAGTTAATGGAAGATTATTTGGGCAAGGCGGATTGGCGTTTAAAGGAAAACAGCAACATGAGCTTTTCGGTTCAGGGTTTAAATAATTATATTGCTTCGGCCATTTCTGCTCGTTACTGGTTGAATAAGCTTTATCCGGAAAATATTCGCAAAGCGCACATTGACGGAGACATGCATATTCATGATCTTGGTTTACTAGCGCCTTATTGCTGCGGCTGGGATTTAAAAGACTTGTTAATTAAAGGCTTTAGAGGGGTTAGTGAAAAAGTTCAAAGTAATCCTCCAAAACATTTTCGCAGTGCCCTAGGGCAAATAATTAATTTTTTCTATACTTTGCAAGGAGAGGCAGCGGGCGCTC
This sequence comes from uncultured Gammaproteobacteria bacterium, assembly GCA_964350915.1. GTDB lineage: Bacteria > Patescibacteriota > Patescibacteriia > Patescibacteriales > UBA12465 > UBA12465. Next base: position 1,147 of record CAYGLM010000045.1, read on the forward strand.
AAGCTTTTGCTAATTTTGATACCTACCTAGCTCCCTTTATTCGTTATGATAATTTAACTTATCAAGAAGTAAAACAAGGCTTGCAGGAGTTCATGTTTAACATTAATGTTCCAACGCGAGTTGGCTTTCAAACTCCTTTTACTAACGTTACTTTAGATGTAACTCCATCGCCAATGATAGGCGAAGAAAATGTAATTATTGGCGGCAAGTTGATGCCTGAAAAGTATAAGGAGTTTCAGAAAGAAATGGACATGTTTAATCAGGCCTTCGCTGAAGTCATGTTGGCCGGCGATTCTACTGGACGGGTTTTTGGCTTTCCTATTCCAACCTATAATATTGATAAAGATTTTGACTGGGACAGAGAAAGTTTGAAACCGGCCTGGGAAATGACCGCTAAATATGGCATTCCTTATTTTTCTAATTTTGTTAATTCGGATATGAATCGCGATGACGCTCGATCAATGTGCTGTCGCTTAAGATTAGATAATCGGGAACTAAGAAAAAGAGGTGGAGGCTTATTTGGCGCTAATCCTCTAACTGGTTCTTTAGGAGTCGTAACTATTAATTTGCCTCGTCTTGGTTATCTGTCAAAAAATAAGGAGGAGTTTAAAGAAAGATTATTTGCTTTAATGAAAACCGCTAAAGATAGCTTGGAAATAAAAAGAAAAATAGTGGAGAAATTTACTGATGATCGTCTTTATCCCTACTCTATGTATTATTTAGACAACATTAAGGCTAGATTTGGTGATTATTGGCGAAACCATTTCTCTACAATTGGTATTAATGGCATGAATGAAGCAACCTTAAATTTAATGGGCAAAGATCTCACTTCACCGGAGGGCCAGGCCTTTGCTTTAGAAATTTTGGATTTTATGCGCGAGAAATTAATGGATTTTCAGAACGAAACTAACAATCTATATAATTTAGAGGCTACTCCTGGCGAGGGCTGCACCTATCGATTTGCCAAGAAAGACCAACAGCTTTATCCGGGCATAATTTGTTCTAACACCGAGGCAGTTAAAAATTTTGGCGCTGATCCTTATTACACAAACTCTACCCATTTACACGTCAATTATACCGAAGACATCTTTTCCGCCCTTGATCTTCAAGATTCATTACAAATTAAATATACCGGCGGCACGGTTTTACATGGTTATTTGGGCGAAAGAATGCCCAGCGGGGAAGAGGCAAAAAAACTAGTGAAAAAAATTATTAATAATTATCGCTTGCCGTATTTTACTATTACACCGACCTTCTCCATCTGTCCTAAGCACGGGTATTTATCCGGGGAGCATAAACTCTGTCCTAAATGTGACGAGGAAATTGGTTTTAAAGAATCGGTGGAGGAGCTTAGACTTGCTGAGCATAACCAGCTCTAATAATTATTTGAAGAATATTTGCGGTTTTACTTTAAAATGCTCTTAAAAAAATTATTTG
>CAYGLM010000046.1:0-1992 GCA_964350915.1 uncultured Gammaproteobacteria bacterium
CTTTTTTAGTTAACAATCTGTTCTCTCCCAACAAACTAACCATATCGGCAATCGTGCCGACTGCAACTAGGTCAAGACTTTTCTCGGCGATTAATTGCTTTTGTTTGTCTGGTAAACTGGATTTAAACAACAAGGCGCTAATTAATTTAAAAGAAACGCCGACTCCTGCTAAAAATGAACAGGGGTAATTATTTCTTTTATCAGAAGAATTTATGATTAAACAATCTGGCAAATCTTTTTCATCTTCCGGCAAAACGTGATGATCGGTAATAATAACATCTAGGCCCTTGGCTTTAGCATAAGCAACCTCTTCTTTGTTTCTGATGCCATTATCAACTGTTATTATCAGTTTAAATCCCGCTTCCAGAATTTGATTAATCGCCATCTTGTTTAAACCATAACCCTCACTAACTCTGTCTGGCAAATAAACTTCCGCCTTAGCATGAAGGAGGCGTAAAGTTTCTAGTAAAATAACCGAGGAAGTAACGCCGTCAGCATCGTAATCACCATACACTACTATCGGACCGCCTTGTTTGATGTGCTTAATAATAAGCTCAGTCGCTGCTTCCATATCACGAAACAGGAAAGGGTCATAAAATGCATAGTCTGCTTCCGCAGAAAAAGACTTAGCGAGTTTCAAATCTAATTCTCCTGTCAAAAAACTGGAGACCTCTCTTTCTGATTCAAGACCACGATTAAATAAGAGCTGGAGAAAAATCCGGTCTAGTCCTAAAAGCCTCCCTTTTTTTTCTGGGTCGATTTGTGGCAGCAGGCGCCATTCTTTCATAATTAAAAACTTAAGAATATCGGCAAGAAAACCATGGAGACACCCACGACAATCGAAACCACGAGCCAAAAAACTTTAACTAATTTCTTTTTCTTCATATTATCTTTTTAATATCTTAACAAAAGTATCAGGCGGTATCTCGACACTGCCTTTTCCAGCCGCCATCATTTTTTTCTTACCCTTCTTCTGCTTTTCTAACAACTTGCGCTTACGAGTAACGTCGCCACCATATAATTTAGCTGTTACATCTTTACGCATCGCTGATAATTTTTCCGCGGCTATCACTTTACTACCAATAGCGGCCTGAATCTTAACAGCAAACATTTGCCGCGGTAAACTATCTTTTAAAATGTCTACTACTTCTCGCCCCTGACGATAAGCATCATCACGATAAACAATGGTAGCCAAAGCTTCAATAATATCTTCCGCCACTAAAATATCCATCTTAACCACATCAGCCGGACGATAATCTAAATATTCGTAATTAATTGAAGCATAGCCAGAGGAAACGCTCTTAACTTTATCATAGAAATCAGTCAGGATGGCTGACAAAGGAATATCGTAATGAAGAATGGCACGACTATCATCGCCTTCAGCCGAGATATATTGGGTATTTTTATAAATACCACGCTTTTCTTGCGCGAGCTTCATAATGTTTCCCAAATAACCCTTAGGGCTAACAATATCTAAGGAAACCCAAGGTTCTTCTATCTTATCAATCTGCGTCTGGTCGGGCAGGCGCTGTGGCGTGCGCGCGATAAATTCTTCGCCATTAGTCTTTAATATTTTATAAGCAACGCTAGGCACAGTAACAATTAAATCCAAATTATATTCACGGCGAAGTCGTTCTTGAAAAACTTCTAAATGAAGCAGCCCTAAAAAGCCACAACGAAAACCAAAGCCAAGCGCATCAGATCTTTCGGGTTCATAAGAAAGAGCGGCGTCATTTAATTTTAGTTTTTCCATGGCCTCTCTAAGCTCTTTAAAATCGTTCCCTTCGCGCGGAAAAATTCCTGCAAAAACCATCGGCTTAACTTCTTTATAGCCTGGCAGTGCTTCTGATTTACCTTCCAAACTACTTGAACTACCGGCTAGCAAGGTATCGCCCACGCGACAATCAGCCACTTGGCGAAAACCCGTAACTACATAGCCAATTTGACCCGGACGTAATTCGCCAGTAGACGTATAGCCCGGGCGAAAAATAC